>JACMIM010000849.1 GCA_014381165.1 Roseiflexaceae bacterium | reverse complement strand
CTTGGGGTCTTTTTGGTGTGGGAATGGGTCTGTACGCGGGGGGGGGTTTGGTGGGGCTTGGGTTGGGGCGCTGGGTGCTGGGGACTTGGGGCTGGGGGAACGCAACTAATATGTAATTGTGTTCAACCCCCAGCCCCTAGCCCTAGCCCCTAGCCCCTAGCCTCAGACAAGCTGGAGAACACAATTGTGATTGGTCCAACAGAATTTACGGTCGAACATGCCTACCGCTACAACACGCAAACTCCGGCGCGCTGGATTCTTTCGCACATGTTCCGCTACTGGTGGCTGCCATCGCTGGTGCTGCTGGGCGCGCTGATTACCAGCAGCCTGTACAGCTTTGGCTCGGTGCTGATCGGCCAGGCCTTTGACACGGTATTGAACCCAAGCGAAACTGGCCAAAACGTGCTGACGCTGGCACTGCTGGTGTTCGCGGCGCGCGCTGGTGTCGGCATCGTCGACCTGATCCGCGTCGCGGCGGTCGAGATGATGGCGCAGACCATGGAGCGCGATGCCCGCGAGGAGCTGTATATCAGCCTGTTGGGCAAAAGCCAGACCTTTCATAACCGCCAGCAGGTTGGCGATGTCATGGCGCGAGCCACCAATGATGTGCAGCAGCTGAACCTGATGATCAGCCCTGGTGCCAACTTAATTATCGAATCGGTGTTGTATACGCTCGTGCCAATCTTCAGCATTGCGCTGATCCGGTTTGAGCTGCTGTTGGTGCCAATGATCTTCCTCGTGGCGTTCGTGCTGGCGCTACGCCAGTACAGCAATCAACTTGGGCCGGTCAGCGGGGCCATGCGCGAGCAGTTTGGTGTGACCAACGCGGCGCTGGCCGAGGCCGTCTCCGGGATCGAGGTGGTCAAGGGCTATTCGCAGGAGCCGCGCGAGCTGCGCCGCTTTTCAAAAAACGCCCGCGCCTACCGCGATCTGTTCGTGCAGGAAGGCCAGGTCAAGGCGCGCTACCTACCGTTACTGCTGTATAGCCTGGCCTATGGCGCGGCGTTCGGCCACGCATTGCTGCTGTACAACGTCGGCGCACTTTCCGTCGGCCAGGTGGTAGCGTTTATGGGGTTGATGGGCATCCTGGCTTTCCCCACCTTTATCTCGCTGTTCAGCTTTTCGCTTGTGCAACTCGGTATCGCTGGGGCCGAACGTATCCTCGCGTTGATCAAAGCCGAGACTGAACTTGACGAGAATGCCGGCGGCACAGTGCGGGCGATCACCGGGGCAGTGATGTTCAAAAACGTGACATTCGCCTATGCTGATGCCAAGCCAGCCTACAGCGATGATCCAGGCCCAGGGTTGGCCAGGGCGGGCCGACAGGCGGTGTTGCGCGATATCAATTTCGAGGCCCGCCCTGGCGAAACGATCGCGATTGTCGGCCAGACCGGCTCAGGCAAATCGACACTGACCCGGCTGGTGAACCGCACGTATGATCCAACCGAGGGACAGATTCTGATCGACGGCGTGGATGTGCGCGAGTGGAGCCTGGATAGTTTGCGCTCGCAGATTTCGACGATCGAGCAGGATATTTTTCTGTTCTCACGGACTATTGCCGAGAATATTGCGTTTGGCGCGCCCGAGACTGCCACCCGCGAGCAGATCGAGCAGGCCGCGCGCGAAGCCCAGGCTCATGAGTTCATCAGCGCAATGCCGGATGGCTACGAGACAGTTATCGGCGAGCGTGGCGTGACGCTTTCCGGCGGCCAGCGTCAACGCATCGCGATCGCCCGCGCCTTTCTGACCAACCCGCGCATCCTGGTGCTGGACGATTCGACCAGTGCGATCGACAGCGCGACCGAGGACGAGATTCAGAAGGCCATGCGCCGGATCATGGTTGGGCGCACAACCCTGCTGATCACGCACCGGGTTTCGCAGATTCGCTGGGCCGACCGCATCCTGGTGCTGAGAAATGGTGAACTCGTGGCCAACGGCACCCACGACGATCTGCTGGAACACAGCGAACCATACCAGCGCATCTTCGCCCGCTACGGGCGCGAGACGGCAGCGCGACGGTGATTGGCGCGTGGGTATCTTCCCCCGGCGCATGTGTTCCCGGCGCTGAAGCGCCGGGCTATCTGGTTCGGCGAGGATGGGGTGAGCGGCGGCGGGGCAGGCTTTTATGGGTATCGGGTGCATGTGTTCCTGGCGCTGAAGCGCCGGGCTATTGGGATGGGTGTTTGATGGGTAGGTATTGGAACATGTGTTGTGGTGAAAGAAGAATTCATGCCGTATGTTCAGCTCTTCTACCACCTCGTTTGGGCGACAAAATACCGTGCGCCGCTGTTGACGCCAAGTGTAGAGCCGACGGCGCACCGGCTGATTCGCGCCAAGGCCGAAGCGCTTGGGGCGTGGGTTTATGCGCTTGATGGCATCGATGATCACATCCATCTGGTGGTGAGCATTCCACCGAAGCTAGCAGTTGCAACGTTCGTCGGCCAGATTAAGGGCGCTTCGTCGGCGCAGATCAACAAGCTTTATTTCTATGATGGGCAGTTCTCCTGGCAGGATGAATACGGTGCATTCTCGTTCGACCGGCAGCGCCTGCCGAACTTCGTTGCCTATGTGCAAGGCCAAAAGGCTCATCATCTCGATAGCACGACCATCCCGGTGCTTGAACGCGACGATGGCCCATATGCCATACAGGAACACCCCATCGTGTACGGATACGACGACCCTCAGTGGCGCAGCAGTCTTGAATCACTTCTGGACTAGACGCCAAAACCCAATAGCCCGGCGCTTCAGCGCCGGGAACATCCGCGCCGGGAACATTCGCGCCGGGAACGCCGCGCCGAAACCATCGCATCGGCAACACGAACTGAAAACCCAACGAAAGGTAATCGCGTGATATCACACGACACACCAGCGCGGCTGGTCGACCTCCCTGGCTGCTACAACCTGCGCGATACTGGCGGCTACCAGGCCCACGGCGGCACGACGCGCTGGCGCACGTTGTTGCGCTCGGCCAGCCCATTCTTGTTTCCCGAAGAAGGCATGCATGCGCTGCATGAGATGGGCGTTCACGCCATGATCGACCTGCGCCGCCCGTCTGAGGCCGAAGGCGAATCATACCACGCTGCGCTGCGCGAGGGCGTTCGCTACCACGCCTTGCCCTTGTTCGACGACCATGCGTACCAGGTCGTAGACGTGCCCGCCAATGATCTCGACCAGCTGTACCAACTGATTCTCGAACACTGTGGCCCGCAGTTTTCGCGCGTGCTCCACACCATCGCGGCGGAAGAAGGGCCGCTGCTCGTGCATTGCGCTATCGGCAAAGACCGCACCGGCTTAGTGGTGGCGCTGACGCTTGGCGCGATTGGTGTGGACGCGCAAACAATTTCCGACGACTACGCACTGAGCTTCGAGCAGCTCCAGCCGCTGTTCGAGCAGTTTCGCTCGAACGAACGTGCGCGGGGCGGTGATATGGAGCGCCTGGAGCGCTTTCTTGCCTCGCGGCGTGAAACCATGCTGGAGGTGCTGGCATACCTCGAGCAACATCACGGCGGCATCGAAGGATATCTCGCAACGCACGGCGTCGATAGCACGGTGATTGAACGATTACGGGCTAAACTTGTGACGGCGTAGCAGCAGCGTGCCTACGTGCAGGGAGGGAGAATACCCATGGGCTTTGTGCTAGATGGCCTTGACGCCGAGGACTACGACCGCAGCTATAGCGACCGCGCTCTTGTGCGGCGGATCGTCGATTATTTCCGTCCCCACGTTCGAGCGATGGTGGGTGTGGCGCTCGTAGTAGTGCTTGGCACCGCAGCCGAGGCCGCCGCGCCGTTTGTGATCTCCTGGGGCATCGACCTGCTCACCGGCAATCCGACCGCTCAGGCGGCGCTGGCGCTGGCTGGCAGCGTGGCGCTGCTGCGCTCGCTGGGCTGGTTCTTTAACTTCGTGCGGCAGTCCTATTCGGCCCGCGTGGTTGGCGATGTGGTGCTGGCGCTGCGCAATGATGCCTTCAAGGCCGTCATGCAGCGCGATATGTCCTTCTACGATCAGTATGCGTCTGGCAAAATTGTCAGTCGCGTTACCTCGGACACGCAAGATTTCGCTGCCACCGTGACTCTGACCTTAGATTTGTTTAGCCAGTTTCTGTTGGTAGCCGGCATTACAACGCTGCTGTTCGTGATCAATATCAACTTGGCGTTGATCGTGCTGGCGATCATGCCGCTGGTGTTTGTGGTCGCACTGGCCTTCCGCCGCGTGGCACGCTCGACAACCCAGCGCAGCCAGCGTGCCACCGCCGAGGTAAACTCGATCATCCAGGAGACGATCAGCGGCATTGGCGTGGCCAAGAGCTTTCGTCAGGAGGGCGCGATCTACCAGGAGTTCAAGCAGACCAATGCGCTGGTCTATCGGGTGCGGCTGCTGCGTGGTTGGGTGCTGAACACCATCTTTCCCGCACTCGATATTATATCCGGCCTGGCGACCGCCCTGGTGGTGTACTTCGGCGCGCAGGGTGCGCTTGGCGGCCAACTCAGCGCCGGCGAGTGGTTTATATTCATCCAGGTGCTGAACTACTTGCTCTTCCCGCTGACCAGCATCGCCTCGTTCTGGAGCCAATTCCAGCAGGGCCTCTCGTCGAGCGAGCGTGTGTTTGCGCTGATCGACGCCGAGCCGAATGTGGTGCAGACGGCAGCCAACAATCCCGGCACGCTGCGCGGGCGCATCGAGTTCGAGCAGGTCTGGTTCAGCTACGATGCAGGGGTCAGGGATCAGGGCGTAGGGGTTGGGAAAGAACAAGCCGCGCTAGCCAACTCAACGGCTGAACCCCAAACGCTGAACCCTCATCCCTCATGGGTTCTGCGCGATTTCTCGCTCGACATTCCGGTTGGGCAGACGCTGGCGGTGGTCGGCCACACTGGCGCGGGCAAATCCAGCCTGGTGCGGCTGATCACGCGCTTCTACGAGTTCCAGCGTGGTGATATTCGGATCGACGGTGCCAGCCTGCGCGCGCTCGACCTGGCCGAGTACCGCCGACAGATCGGCCTGGTGCCACAGGTGCCATTCCTGTTCTCTGGCACGGTCGCCGATAATATTCGCTACGGGCGTGAATCGGCGAGCGATGCCGAGGTCGAGCAGGCCGCGCGCCAACTCGGCGGCGGCGAGTGGATCGATGATTTGCCAGAGGGGCTGGCGACTGACGTTGGCGAGCGTGGCGCGCGGCTTTCGCTTGGGCAGCGGCAGCTGGTGGCGCTTGCGCGGGTGCTGCTGCAAAACCCGGCGGTCTTTATTCTCGATGAGGCCACCGCCAGCGTCGACCCCTTTACTGAATCGCAAATCCAGGCCGGTCTGGACGCCGTTATGCACGATCGCACGAGCATTGTGATCGCGCACCGGCTCTCGACGGTGCGCAACGCCGATCGTATTATCGTGATGCGGGCTGGCGCGATCATCGAGCAGGGCACGCACACCGAGCTGATCGCCAGCGGCGGGCACTACGCCGAACTCTACAACACCTACTTCCGCCACCAGTCGCTGGAGTATATCGAATCGGTTGGCGCGCTCTAGCTACCTGCGGCAGCTAGGACGTGCGCAAACAGGAGGTTTGGAGGAGCGTAGCTCCTCCAAAAACATTTTTCTCCTGCTTTTGACGGCGAAGCCGTCAAAAGCAGGAGAAAGAAAGATATGGCGGAAGTCGTAATTTCCCTTGCCCGCTGCAGGCGTAAAGGTGTTCGTGCGCCGTTTTGCTTAGCGCAAGCGCCACAGCAAGCGCGCGAAGAACGAAGCACGGCGGCGGCCGGCAGCGCGGCGCTGGCTCAGGCGGCGGTAGAAATCGCTGGTCATTGCTCGCTCCTCTGGTGCTCCACGCGGGCTTCGTGGCGTGACATATTGATCGGGGGGGTGCGTCGTATCGATTGGTGGCCACTGCGATTCCATTGTGCGATTCCCCCTTCTCACACAATGATACGCGCGCGACCCCACATTTTCAGTTTTCGAGAATTGTATGCCAGAACAAACGACGATTTCTTTAGAAATGTCGTATCCCAATACGGTCGCCTCGCTCGCCAGCGATCTGGCCGCGCTTGGCATCCAGCCTGGCATGACGCTGCTCGTCCATTCGTCGCTCAGCGCGCTGGGCTGGGTTGCTGGCGGGCCGGTTGCGGTGGTGTATGCACTGGAGCAGGCGCTTGGGCCTCAGGGCACGCTGGTGATGCCAACTCACACAACCAGCCTGACCGAGCCATCGCGCTGGGCCAACCCGCCAGTGCCGGAGGCCTGGTGGGAGACCATCCGGCGCGAGACGCCCGCCTACGATCCGGCGCTCACGCCAACGCGCAAGATGGGTGCGATCGTCGAGTGCTTCCGCGGCCAGCCCGGTACGCTGCGCAGCCAGCACCCGCACGTCTCGTTTGCGGCGCGTGGGCCATTCGCAGCGCGGATCGTCGCCCAACATCGCTTGGAAGCGGGGCTTGGCGAAGGCTCGCCACTGGCGCGGGTGTATGAGCTTGGCGGCCACGTTCTGCTGCTTGGCGTCGGCCACGGCAATAACACATCGTTGCATCTGGCCGAGTATCGCGCCAACTTTGCCGGCAAAACGTTTGAATCTCAGGGTGCGCCGATATTTGTGGATGGCGTGCGCCAGTGGGCGATCTTTGACGATCTGAACTGGAACGACGAAGATTTCGACCAAATTGGCGCTGATTTCGCCGCCGACACCGGGCTTGAGTGCACTGGTCGCATCGGCATTGGCACTGGACGCCTGATGCCGCAACCTGAGTTAGTCGACTATGCTGTATTGTGGATGGAGCGGCGGCGGCTCGCGCCGGGAAAGGACGGGTAGCAGCGCCTATGGACTATACGATCGAGCAGCCCGGCCACGGCCAAGCCCAGGCCTTTCTCGAACAGCGGCTCGACCAGAATCTGCCGATACTTGGCTCGCTGCTCTTCGAGCCGCTGGAACTGCTTCAGGGTGTGTGGCACGCTGGTCAACTGGCGGCGCTGGCTGTGGTCGCGCCTGGTGAGCCAAATATTCCTGGGTCGCTGCCTACAGTTATGGTCGAAGCGCAAAGCGCCGCCGCGTTGGCAGCACTGCACGCAGCGGGCGGCTACCCGCCGCGTGCCGTCTGGAGTGTCCAGCAGCTAGAGCATCGTGCGCAGTTGGAGGTGTTGCTTGGCCAGCAATACGATCCTGTGCGCGGGGCAGTCTTCTTTATCGCCGAGGGCGAGCCGCCGCAGGCAACTCCGGCCCGGCAGGTGTTAGCCGGCGATGCGACCCTCGATCTTTCAGCTTGCGATCTGAGTACAATCGCGCTCTCGTTCTGGATATTGCGCGGCTGGCGCATGTTTGGCGTGATCGAGGACAACCGGCTGCTGGGGCATGCCCTGGCAGCCTATCCGATCGCCGACACCGAGGAGATCGCAGCGGTGTTTACCGCCGCCGAGGCCCGCCGACGTGGTATTGCAAGCGCCTGTGTCGCCGCCGCCGCCGCCGACATCCGTAGGCGGGGCAAGCGGGCCGTATATGTGGCGCGGAAGACCAACCACGCCTCGATCGCGGTCGCCGAGCACTTGGGCATGCGGCGGATCTGCGAAACTTGGGAAATCGAAGTGCGGCCCTGAGATCTGTGAAATCATCGCGTCGGGGCGGCCACGAGGGCCGCCCCGACATCGTGGTGGCCCTCGTGGCGACATTGTAGCAACGTTGGCGAGCATTGATGCGATCAGCGATCGCGCTGAATCTGCTCGAATAGGGCATCGTAGCGCGTTGCCATCAGCGGCCAGCCGTAGCGGGCGGCGGCCTGCTGTGCCACGGTGCTGGCCTGAGCGGGCAGGCCGTTGAGCGCGGTAGCCAGCTGCTCGACCAGGTGTGCGTCGGTATCGTAGAGGCTGGTCGCGTGTAGTGCGGGCGGGATGACCTCGGGGTAGGCCAGCCGGTTCGGCGCGATCGGCACGCAGCCGCAGGCCATCGCCTCGACCAGCGCTACGCCGAAGAACTCCTGCACGGCGGTGCTGACCACCAGATCGGCCTGATGTAGCAGCCGCGTGTAGCTGGCGGTATCCGGCGCGTAGCCCCAGGCCAGCGTGCGCTGCGCAAAGCGGCCGCGGGCGGCCAGGAAGTCGGCCTGGTTTGGGTCGATATGCTCGCCCGCCACGATCAGCCGGAAATCCAGCCCGCGTGCCTCCAACGCTTCCAGCGCGGCGAAGAACGCAGCAGGGTTCTTGTCGTACTCCCAGCGGCTGTTCCACAGGATGACCGGAGGTTGCAGATTGCGTGCAGGTTGAGCAGCCGAATCTGGAATCTGCAATCGCTCGAGATCGATGCCGGGGTGCAACACATGCGATTTTGCCGCGATCGCCGCGACCAGATCGCGCTCCTGGTAATCGTGGAAGCGGCCAACCAGGCCGGGCAGCGCGTCGAGCAAGGCGCGGCGGTGGAACGCCGAGTTGAAAATCACCGCGTCGGCGGCGAGCGCGGCGGTGTAGTTAATCCAGGGAAAGGCTAGGTCGCGCGTGCGGCCTGCGGGCAGCGGATAGGTCAACTGATTCTCGTGGAAGTACAGCGCCACTGGAACATGCGCCGTCAAATCGCGCGTCAGGCCAAGAAATGTCGCCAGGTCGAGCATATCGGTAGCAATGATCTGGTCGAAGGTTCGGGCGTCGGCGCGCAGGCGCAGGCGGCGGGCCAATGTGACCGCCGCGCCGCGCATGCGCCAGCGCCAGCCGCCGTCGATCGGCAATGATTCGATCACCAGCTCGTGGCGGCTATGGCGCGCGTAGCCCCGCGCGACGGCGGCGTGTGAGCCGCCATGAAATGCGTCGAGAAACAGAATTCGCATGGGCACAATTGTAGACGATCCGGACACCCGCCGCGTCTGGCCCGCCCCCGGCGCGTCCGCCCCCCGGCGCTGAAGCGCCGGGCTATTGGGAGCCACGCGCATGTCCCAACTACATAGCCCGGCGCTTCAGCGCCG
>JACMIM010000097.1 GCA_014381165.1 Roseiflexaceae bacterium | reverse complement strand
GCGGCGGCGGCTGGTGCGGCGGTCGGGGCTGTGGCGGGCGTGGCGGGAGTACCGCCACAGGCGGCCAGCACCGGAACGATCAAAGCTGTGACCAGTCCAAGGGCCGCGCTGCGGCGCATGGAAAATGACGCAAGTCTCATGGGACGATTCTCCGTGTGGAATCTGAAGGAATTTGTTAATGATCGCGACGAACTGAGCGAGACAAGAGACTGTGGCGCGTTAGCCCTCCTTTCCGCGCAATACTCAACGGTGAGTGATATTGGCAGCGCCGCCGGGCGCAGGTGCCGCAGAGAAATAGGTTGAGGTGAAAGATTTGCGAATTATATCAGATATTTTTTCAAGCAGCAATGAGTGTGTAGCTACAGCAGAGGAAAGAAGATTTTCTGGGGCTGCGCCCCAAGCCCCCCCGCTTTGCGCTGACGCGCGTTTATACGTCCTTTAGCACTGTGCGCGCGCCACGCAGCCGCGTAGTGAGCAGGGCCTGAGCGCGGGTGATATCGAGCGCGACATTGCGCGGGCGGCGCGCGCCGCTAAGGGCGCTGCTGCCTGATCGAAGGCGTTCGGCTTGCTCGCCAGCATGTCGCGCGATCAGGCAGGCGAACTCGTAGCGGCTGACCACATCGGCCCCGGCGACGTGAAGGACACCGCCGAGATTTGTGCTGGCTAATTCGAGCAGCGCGCTGGCGAGATCGCCAACCTGAACCGGACTGCGCAGTTCGTCGGTAAAGAAGGCAATCTCGGTATCAGCGTTTAGCGCACGGAGCACCAGTTGCTCGTGCGGGCTTGGCGTGGTGCCGCCATAGATCAGCGAGGTACGAACGATCAGCGCTGCTGGGTAACGCTCGGCAACCAATCGCTCCGCGCCGGCCTTGGCCTCGCCATATGGCGTAATTGGACTTGGCGGATCGTTTTCGGTGTAGAAGCCCTGGCGCTCGCCGTCGAACAGGGCATCGCTCGAAAGGTGGATCAGCCGTGCGCCAAGCTCGCGGGCGGCGTGGGCCACATGGCCGGCCCCCTCGGCCGTGATCGCCCACAAATCTGGATTATGTTGTACATAGGCCGTATGCAGAATTACATCGGGTGCGGCGGCGTGGATGAGCATGGAAACGGATTGCTGATCGCGTACATCGAGCTGGACAACGTGCGCCCCATCGATGCTGGCCCAGTTGTTGGCGTAGGTGGCCGTGACATCCCACTGCCCGGTAGCAAGTGCATGGCGCACTAGTTCGCCGCCAAGGTAGCCGGAGCCGCCGGTAATGAGGAGTTTCTGCATAGAACTGAACGACCTATTCTTGCTGCCCTGGTAGCAGCGCTGCCAGCGCCATTTTTGCCGCCATCTGCTCGGCGGCTTGCTTGCTCGGCCCATGGCCCGAGCCAAGCAACTCTTGGCGCTTGTAGACCTCGGCGGTGAATTCAGGGCGGTGCTCTGGACCGTCGGACGACGTGATTTTATACGCTGGCGTGATATCGTAGGTGCGCTGCACAAAGGCCAGCAGTTGCGATTTATGATCGTCGTCGGTGGGGTCGGCACCGTCGGCAAACAGCGTGGCCTTTTCCTCGAAGAAGGGCAGCAGGAACTCGTGCGCCGCCTCAAGTCCACGGTCGATGTAGATCGCCGCTAACAGGGTTTCGAATGTGTCGGCCAGCATCGACTCGCGCTGGTTCGCCCCGCTGGCGCGTTCGCCCTTGCCGACCAAGGTGTAGCTGCCAAGCTCGAGTTCGCGCGCGAACGAAGCCAGCGTACTGGTCTTGATCAGCGAGGAGCGCAGTTTGGTGAGTTGGCCCTCGCTGGTGGTTGGGAAGCGCTGAAACAGGAAATCGGCGGCCAGGTAGTTGATGACTGAATCGCCAAGAAACTCCAGCCGCTCACGGTCGGGCAGGCCGTAGACGCGGTCGGGGTGCTCGTTGCCGTATGATTTGTGGGTCAGCGCGCCTTGCACCAGCTTACTGTCGCTGAAGATAAAGCCAAGGCGAGCGATCAGTTTTTCGAGTGGTTGCATATGCAGGGGCTAGGGGCTAGGGGC
>JACMIM010000848.1 GCA_014381165.1 Roseiflexaceae bacterium | reverse complement strand
GCGCACTTGATATCGCCTGCGGCACTGGCACGCTGGCCCTGCTGCTGGCCGACAAAGGCTGGGATGTGGTGGGCATCGATCAGTCCGCCGCCATGCTTGGCCTAGCCCGCACCAAGGCCGACGCGCTGGATGCGCCCGGTACCGCCGCGTTTTTCCAGGCCGACATGCGCAACTTCGCCGGCCCGCAGCCGCGAGCATTCGATCTCGCCACATGCACCTACGACAGCCTGAACTACCTGCTCGACGAGCGTGATCTGATAGCGTGTTTCAGTTGTGTCGCGGCGGCGCTGCGACCGGGCGGGCTGTTTGTTGCCGACATGAACACCCGCCATTTTCTCGAGCACGACTGGGGCGAGGTTAGCATCGCCGAGGCACGCGGTTTGGTCGAAGTGCAACGTAGCCATTTCGAGCGGGCCACCGATTGCTCGACAATGCTACTCAGCGGTTTCGTGGGCTGCGATGAGCAGGGCTACACGCGCTTCGACGAGACGCACGTCGAGCGGGCTTACCCGCCCGACACGGTCGCCCTTCTGTTGGAGCAGGCTGGCCTGCATGTCGAGGCCGCCTACGACTGCTTTACACTGTTACCGCACTACCCGGCCTCGCAGCGCATCGCCTGGGTCGCACGAAAGCGGGGTTTTGCGGGCGCAGCCTAAAAAACACAATTTCTTGTGTTGTAACGCGCGAAGTGCAAAGCGGGAGCTTGGGGCGCAGCCCCGAAAAACACTCCCTTGTGTTGTAACGCGCGAAGTGCAAAGCGGTGGCTTGGGGCGCAGCCCCCAAAAACTACCCTCCCCTTTTCCAAATTCGCTTACGATTACGATATCTACAGATTTCAATCTGTTACACATTATGCTTCTAACGATTGACATTGGGAACACCAACATCAAGTTCGGCGTCTATACTGGTGAGGTACTCGTTGCGCACTGGCGGATCGCCACCGAGCGCCAGCGCCTGGCCGACGAATACGCGGTGATCATCCGCAACCTGTTTCTCCTGGATGGCATTGGCATCGAGCAGATCGCGGGCTGCGCGATCTCGTGCGTGGTGCCGCCGCTGACCGGACAGTTCCGCGATCTCGTGCGTAACCTGCTTGGTGTCGAACCGCTGTTCGCCAGTTCGCGGGTCGAGACTGGTCTGCGCTACAGCATTGATACGCCCAACGAGCTAGGGGCCGATCGTGTGTGCAATTCGCTGGCGGCTTACCGTCGGCACGGCAGCCCGGTGATCGCCGTCGCGTTCGGCACCGCCACCGCGCTCGATATCGTCGTTGGCGAAGGCGAGTACATTGGCGGCGCGATCGCACCCGGCATCGGCATTTCGGCGGATGCACTGTTTCGACTGGCCGCCAAGCTCTACTCAGTCGAGCTTGTGCGCCCGCCCTCGGCGATTGGCAAAAACACGGCACACTATATGCAGTCTGGTCTTATTCTGGGCTACGCCGGCCTGGTCGAGGGCCTGGTTCGGCGGATTGGCGACGAGCTTGGCTACCGGCCTAAAGTGATTGCCACTGGCGGCTTGGCCGATGTGATCGCCGCCGAAACCGACGCGATCAATGTCGTGGAGCCGATGCTCACCCTGGAAGGCCTGCGGCTCATGTATGAGCTACATACCATGAAAGCTGAATGACGAGACGACGCGACGAAGAGCCAGTATCTTCTGTCATCTTGTCATCTTGTCATCTTGTCACAACAATGAGCGTACTCCCAGACCAAGCAACCAAGTCCGCCTATGTCGAGCAGATGTTCTCGCGTATCGCAGCGGGCTACGACCGCATGAACCGGGTGATGACCTTTGGTCTTGACCAGGGCTGGCGGCAGTACGCCGTCGATGTGGTCGCGCCGCCGCAAGCTGGCCGCGCGCTCGATGTTGGCTGCGGCACAGGCGATTTTCTGCCCCAACTGGCCGCACGCGCCCACCAGGGGCTGGTCGTTGGCATTGATTATACGCTGCCGATGATGCAGGCCGGCCTGGCCAAGATCGCGCCGCTTGGCCAGCGCGGCGCTTTCGTCGATGCCGACGCGCTACGGCTGCCCTTTGCCGACGAGTCGTTCGACGCGCTCACCACTGGCTTTGTTATGCGTAATGTGATCGACATCGGCGCAGCCTTCGGCGAGATGTGGCGCGTTGCCAAGCCGGGTGGCCGGGTGGCCTGCTTGGAAGTCGCCCGTCCAAAGAACCCACTGGTGCGGCTCGGCCACGGCTTCTATTTCCAGCGCGTGGTGCCAATTATTGGGCGGGTGCTGGGCGGCGATGCCACGGCCTATGCGTATCTGCCGCAGTCGGCGCAGGCTTTTCCGCCGCCGGAGCAGCTCAAAAGCATTATGGAGCAGGCTGGCTGGCGAAATGTGTCCTACACGCTGCTCGGATTGGGTGCCGTTGCTGT
>JACMIM010000847.1 GCA_014381165.1 Roseiflexaceae bacterium | reverse complement strand
GTGTAACCAAAACGACTAGGGAAATACCTCATCATTGTTTAGGTTTTTGGCGCTTTGCGCCAAAAACCTAAACAAAAAGTAACTACTCATGGGAGGCCGCGTTTGCGGGGTTTGGGGGCCCACGGCTCCAACGATTTCTTTTTTGCCGGTTTTGAATGGCAAAGCCATTCAAAACCGGCAAAAAAGAAGTGTTTTTGGCGGGGCAAAGCCCCGCCAAGCCACCCCCTGAGTAATTACAACAAAAAAAGAAATATTCCATTAATTGTTTCGTTGTTTGGTGCAAAGCACCAAACAACGAAACAAATCTGTAGAGCTATTCTGGGGTTGAACGAACAGCGTGCCAGCGCTGGAGCTGTGCGGCGGCCCAGTTCGCATCGGCGGGCAGCAGCGGGGGTTCGGCAACACGTCGCGTGTAGTCGACGCTTTGGGCGTAGTAGGCGCGCTGGTAAATGCCATTGAGGATGGTCTGAAGGTCGAGCGGAACATCGGGATGCGGCGCACGCAGCGGCACGCCAATAATCGGCAGTGGGTCGCGTAGATCGGCGAACCAGACCTCGTAGTTCAGCTTGCCGTAGCGCTTCAGCAGCACATAGTAATCGCTCAAACCTGCGAGTTGCACCGGGCGCTGGCCGGCGCGCAGCAGGTCGATCTCGATCCAGTGCGTGCGCGAACTGGTTACGGCTTCGCGCTTGCGCAGAAAATGCTGCCGACCAACCGAGTTAGCAGTTTTATTGAATGGCGAAAGAATCTCGATTGTCGTGACAATATCGCGGTTGCGCGCGTCGCGAATCTCGATAAAACGGTCGCGAATTTCTAGGTCATACAGCGCCTCGACTTCGGTTGGCGCGGCAATAGCGCCTGCGGACGCCAACACCGCGCCTGGCCGCGGGCTTTCGAAAATATGGAGGTCGGGCGCAATCGTTTGCACCCGCTCCTCGGGCGGCTCGATAATATACACACGTTGCTCGATGCGCGTGACATACGCTGGTGTCAATTCAGCGGCTAGCGTATCTCGAATCGCGCTGATCAAGCTACTGTGAACATCGGGCCACTCGCTCGGCTCTTCGAGATATGGATCCATCCCAGGAAATGGCCCTAGCATCGCGTGCTCCTTGTGCGCCTGCGCCGTGTGATGGAAATATTATAGACCATGTGCAACACGCGAGCGGGCAACCTGCGACAGGCGCGGCGAACGCAACCAGCTACCAACGTATATCGCCTACAATAGCCTGGACGCCAACAAGCGCCGCCAAAATGCCTATTCGGCCAACACTGGCCCTGGCGAGTCCCTAGTTTGGCCAAAAGACACTATATAGCGGAGAACGACTTACGCAGTTAGCGAGTTCAGCCTGCCGCAGCATGGAACATCTATCTTTTTTGTTTCGTTGTTTGGTGCTTTGCACCAAACAACGAAACAATTGTGAGGTATTTCCTTGCCCGCAGGCGACATGAAAACTCTCGGACAATTGCGTAACTTCTAATGGAGACTATGACTACCGAGACAACTGTGGCACCGCCAAGCCATACAGCGCAACCAGCGAGAAGCACAACGGCCGTGGTCTTGCTGATCGAGATCGCCGTGATTATCGTGTGGGCATTGTTTGTGACGCGCCCGTATCAGACCATGAACCCCGATGATATTCCAATTGGCCGTGAGTATTTATCGGCGATTCAAACGCATCACGTATGGAACTGGGTGAAGCAATGCGGCCCGTGTGCCTTCTGGAACGGCAGCCATCGCGGTGGCGCACCCAGCTTTGCCGACCCATATGGCAGCATGCTGCATCCGCTGGTTATCCTTACGACACTGATCTGGGACGTGCGAAATGGTGCAAAAATCGCCTTGGTCGCCGTGTTCATGCTTGGCGGGGTTGCCCAGTGGTGGCTGGCGTATGTACTGGGGCTAGGGCGACTCGCCCGCATGTGGAGCGGGTTGCTGGCAGTCGTTGCTGGTCACTTGGGGGCACGGGCGGAGAACGGCAATTTTGGGCTGTTGCTTTCCACGGTTGCCTGCGCACTGGTGTTGCCACCACTGATCGCGTTTCTGCGCGATGGAAGCCGACGCATGGCGATCGTGCTGGGTGTCATGACCGCACAGGCGCTGGTGTCGGGGCAAGGCTACATGCAGATCGGATTGGCGTGTCTCCTGCCCCTTGCGCTGCTGCTACCAATCGCACCTCACCGCTGGGCGCTGGTACGGCGAGCTGGGATCGCCGCGCTCGTTGCGCTGCTGCTGGCAAGCGCGTTTCTCATCCCGTTTCTACACTTTCTACCCAATTTTCAAAAGGACATTGCGCCTGATTTCCCTGCCGCAACGCCTTTTGTCTACATGCCGCTTCATTTCGTGATTGATAACGCCGAGTTCTATACAACCAGGGAGCTACAGAAATTACCGTACCCGTACCTCTACATGAACTTCATTGGTTGGATTCCGCTGTTGCTTGCGCTCTGGGCGATCGTGCAGCACCACAAGCAGCAACAGCCCTACGTGCGCTTTCTGGCGCTCGGCGCGCTGATGGTGCTCTGGATCGCCAGTGGCGGGCCTTTGGCTTGGGCAGCACAAACCCTGCCGTCGGCGGCGCTTGCCGAGCAGCTTGCTGGGATACGCTTTCATCCTGTCATAGCAGGGTTAGCCGTGCCACTTGTACTTGGTCTTGCCGCCATCCGGGTGAATCACCTGGAGCAGTGGTATTGGCGCTACCAGCCAGTCCAGCCCGCGCAACGTTGGTCGCGCATTCGGTTCTTGCTCTTCGACTGGCGCGCGGTGATCGCGATCCCGCTGGTGCTCGCCTTGTTGCAGTCCTACCAATTCAACAGCCAGTGGATCGCCACAGTGCCACTCCAGCGGGAGGTCGAACCAGTGCTCCAGTCGCTGCGCACGGACAGTCTCCAATGGGTCAACCCACCGTTTGGTGAGCATGCCTTTGTCGAGCCAGCGGTCGGCAAGGGCTATAAAATGACCTTCGGCTATCGCACCTGGAACTGGCGGGGTCGGGTTGCGCCGCAGCCGTATCTCGAGGCAGATCGTAAGGGAGTAGCAGCTGGCATGCAGCGGAGAACCACCGTCGGCGATATCAGCATCAATGTTGCCGACGACGTGCGCGACTATGCGTCGCTGAATCTCGCCAATGGGCAGCGTGCCGTGTGTCCTGCACAGGGGTTAGGTGGCAATATCGACATACGCTGCACCATTCCCGTAGATGGGGAATTGGTCGTACTAGAAAATAGCTGGACTGGCTGGCAGGCAGAGATTGATGGACAGCCTGTTTCATTACAGGATGGCCAGTGGCTGCGCGTCTCGCTGCCTGCGGGCGAACACCACGTCGTGTTTCGCTACTGGCCCTGGGATGGGTTGCTTGGGGTGAGCTTAAGCGCGATCGGCTTCGTGCTGGTGCTGGTGCTTTGGAGATTTGGCGAGGCACCATTACCATTACGGAGAGCGAAGGAATGAAGGGGTGTGGCGTATTGTTTTGCGCGCCTGCTCGACCCGGCGCTAAAGCGCCGGGCTATTGAGATTCGGCTGATTACCAAATAGCCCGGCGCTTCAGCGCCGGGACACAGGAGGTAGGTATGGCGATCCAGCCCGACATGATTGGTATTGTTGTCAGCGATATGGCCGCTGCACTGCGCTTCTACCGCCTGGTGGGGCTGGAGATTCCCGCGCACCTCGACAGCGAGTCGCACGCGGAAATTACCACGGCCAACGGCTATCGGATTGCCTGGGACACTGAAGCATTGGCCCGCAGCATCAACCCTGACTGGGTGACGCCGGTGGGCCAGCGGGTGGCCTTGGCGCTGAAGTGCGACAGCCCCGGCGAAGTCGACGCCACATACGCGCGCATGGTCGCGCAGGGCTACCACGGCCACAAGCCGCCGTGGGATGCGTTCTGGGGCCAGCGTTATGCGGTGATCGCAGATCCGGATGGCAGCTTGCTCGATCTTTTCGCGCCCCAGTAGGCTATTTGCCTTGGCAGAACTTCACAACTAGAGCAATCCTATCGGATTTGTGAAAGAAGGGGGTTTGGGGCTTCAGCCCCCAAACCCCCGCGTTGTGCTACGCCCGTTCGCTGCTCACATTTGTGAAAGAAGTTGCGCCGTGATCCCGCTAATCGGCGTGGCTCCACGATCCGACCTTGCACCCTCACCCCAGCCCGCTCCCGCTGGGAGCGGGGCAGGGGGCGAGGAGATCGCTTTATGGATCGACGATGATCGTAGCCAACCATGCCACTGGTACCGTCCGGTGCGCCGTGGAGCTGGCAGAAGTAGCGGAACGTGCCAGCCTGGTTAAACTACACTGTTTTCGATTCGCCCTTGCCGAACAGGCCGGTATCGAACGAGCCGTCGCCGGCGGTGGCCGAGTGGCGCTTCTCGCCGTCGTTCTTCCACAATACGCTTTGGCCCCCTTTGACCCGCAGCTCAACGAGTTCGAACGTGGAGTCCTTGATCGAGACGGTCGGCTGCGCTGCGGCTGGTTCAGCAGGCACCGGTGCAGGCGGGGCGGCGGCGCATTGATTTCCAGCAGCATTTGCACAGTTGTCCGTTCCCGGCGCTGAAGCGTTCCCGGCGCTGAAGCGCCGGGCTAGTGGGGAGGCGTGTGGTATGACCGTGCTCTGTGCATACTGTACTGGCGCGAGGCCAAGCGCACATCGGCAGAAGATGTTGTTGTGGGACGGCAAAATTATGCAGGGCACTCGCAGGCGAGGGCGTAGAATTGCCTAGGGCGCAAGGCGGAGAACCGCCGATGATTTTGTTTAGGCAGGATACTTAGTTCTACCGATGTGCTGTGAGAACAAGGGGTGTAGAGTAACAAAACGTGGTTGGCCGCAGCAGAAACGCATGCGTCAACGCTGATACTCAGAACGAATAAACAAGGAGTGGGGAATGAGCGCGACAATTAATGTCTTCCGTAACACCAGCGAACGCACCCAGTATAAGGATGGTCAGACGATCTTTAGCGCGGGCCAGCCCGGCAATGTCATGTACGTCGTGTTAAGCGGCGAGGTCGAGGTGCGGCACGACAATCAGGAACTGGCGCGGGTTGGCCCAGGCCAGCCGCTCGGCGAGATGGCGCTGATCGATGATGCGCCACGCAGCGCGACCGCAGTTGCGCGCGGCGATTGTACGCTGGCGGTGATCGACCAGAAGCGCTTTCTGTACATGGTGCAGGAAACGCCACAGTTCGCGCTGACCGTCATGCAGGTACTGGTCGAGCGCCTGCGCGAGTCGCACCAAATCACGATGGACTAGGATCGCATGAACTGGGCGTGTCCACTAGTATGCGGTTATCGCCCAAACATTGGTACAGTCTTTTGCACCCAGGCTACATCGGGGTCGAGCGCGACCGCCTGGGTGCGCTGGGTGCCCGCCAGCATCCAGAGAAAGTAGTTGCTGTAGCCTGGTGCGCTGCATGTCGTGTGGTAGCCATGCGGGGCCATGAAGATCGTGGAGTCTTTGATCGTATAATTATGCTCGTAGCCACGCTCGGCGCTGTAGTGGCGGCAGATGCCGAAACCCTCCGGCGCGTTGACACGAAAGTAGTACATTTCCTCATGGCGAGCCTCGCGCGGCAGGTCGTCGAGTTCGTGCTTATGCGGTGGGTAGGTCGACCAATTGCCGCTCGGCACGTAGGTTTCGCCCACCAGCAGCCGGGCGGCGGGCAGATCGGGCTGGCTGGCGCTAGTCAGAATATTGTTGAGTGTACGGCTGAAATTTGCCGCGCCGGCTGACACTTCCACCACCTGTGATGGCTCGATCAGATATGGCTCGGTTTGCAACTCCGAGGGCGCAGAGCACATCCCAGCATCGAGATTGCCGTGCGCAGTGATCACATAGCTGGTGTTGGCAGGCAGATACACGGCGTAAGCCTTGCCGCCGAACGGGTTCGCGCGCTTGCCAATCTTGGCGAACGTCTTGCCCGCTGCCTGCACGGTGCAACGCCCGCCCAAAATTACTAGCAGCAGCTCGCGCCCGCCGGTCGCGCCGTCGAATGCTACGCCGTCGCTCAGAACCAGCCGCGTGAAGTCGAGCAGGTCGCATGGGTTGGTGTTCAGCGTATTGACTCCCTGCGCGCCGCC
>JACMIM010000096.1 GCA_014381165.1 Roseiflexaceae bacterium | reverse complement strand
GCCTCGCCGCGCACCACGCCGTTGCGGGCCAGCAAGCGGCGGTTGGCTGGATGTGCGCCGGCCTGGTAGCGCTGGAACGAGACGGCTAATGCTGCCTCGCCAGGCCGTCGCCCAGTCTCGTTTGGCACCCACAGCGGCGCGTCCACACCCACAATGCACGGCCCATCGCCGCCGTGGGTATCGATAAACGTCAGAATCTCGTCGTCGCCGCCGAGCAGCGCGTGAGCGCTGAACTCGCCGCCGCTGGGGCCACCGCGAAGTACTGCGCCGCCGGTGCGGTTGCGTGGTGACCACGCCAGATCGATGCCAATGTAAATCATATGGTATTATTAGTATAGAGTGTTTGCTTGGATGCTGCGGGTTGAGGAGTGTATGAAGAATAAGCTATTACTTGCCCTGATTCTTATTGCGGCAATTTTCCCATTCGCCGTCACCGGCATCGAGCTGCGCGATAATCTGACGGCGCTGTTGGCATTGGCCGGCATGTCACTGGTGGCGGTCGCTATTACGGCGGTCGCCATGCTCTATCGCATCAAGCCCGATCCTGGGAGTGAAATGCCCAAGCAGGCCATTCCGACGATCAAGCAAGCTCCCGCGCAGGAGGCCACCACCAAGCAGGCTCCCGCGCAGGAGGCTACCCCAACCGTTGCGCCCGCTCGCCCGGCTGTGCCTGCCAAAAAGCCATCCAAGCCCGACCCAAAGCGCCAGAAGGTGCCATAGGGCAATAAACCTGCGACCGCGAAGCAGGTGTATCTGTGCTACAACTCGCACATGCTTCGCAGGGCGGGGCGACAGGGCGGGCGATCGATCAGCCATAAAGACGTTGCGTTTAGAGGAGGCTGTATGGATATCACGCATACGCGCTACAATCGGGTTGACCTTCTGACGCTTTCCGGGCGGCTCGACGCGGCCAGCGCACCACAGTTCAAGCAGCAGGTCGATGGTCTGTTCGATCAAGGCCGCTACCGGCTTGTGCTCGATCTGGCCAAGCTCGAATACATCGCCAGCCCTGGCCTGCGCGTGCTGATCGAGGCTCGTAAGCGCGCCCGCGATCTCAAACTGACCGACCTTGAAGGCGGCGATGTGCGGATTGTCAATTTGCCCCCACGCATCAAAGAGGTGTTCGATCTGACCGGCTTCACCTCGCTATTCGAAATCTTTGACGACAACACGGCAGCGGTAGGCTCCTTTTAGCAGGGCGAAGGGCTAAAGGCGAAGGGCTGAAGGGGTCAACATCAGCCCTCAGCCCTCAGCCCTCAACCCTTCGCCCTTCGCCTTTAGCCCTTTCCTATGGATTCACTAATTGTTTTGGCAACGCTCGATTCGCTCGAGCTCGTGAACAGCTTCATTACCCGCGCGACCGCTCAGGTTGGGCTGGACGATCACGCCGCCTGGCAGGTGCAGCTAGCTGTGGACGAGGCAGTGACCAATGTCATTCAGCATGGCTATGCCGAACGCTCACCAGGGACGATCGACCTGAGCTGGCAGGTGGTCGAGGATCAGTTGGAGATTCGCCTGCGCGACCACGGCCAGTATTTCGACCCGCAATCGATCCCCGCGCCCGATGTTACCTCGCCATTAGAAGAGCGCCAACCTGGCGGTCTGGGGTTCTTCCTGATGCAGAAGCTGATGGATGATTTGCACTTCGAGCACAACCCGCGCGAAGGCAACTTGCTGGTGATGCTCAAGCACATTCCGCGCCCAGTTGAAGGCGTCAGCCTGTTCTCGTTGAGCGGGCGGCTTGACGCAGTGGCCTCGCAGCAGGCGTTGGAGCGCCCGCGCGCCGCTATCGCCGGAGGCATACGCCGCGTGCTGCTCGACCTGTCTGAAGTATCGTTCATGTCGAGCAGCGGCCTCCGCGCCCTGCTGCTGTTGCGCAAAGACTTACTAGCTCACGGCGGCGAGCTGCGGTTGTGTGGGCTGCGCGAACATGTGCAGGAAGTCTTTGCGCTGACTGGCTTTACACAGGTGTTTGCCATTCACTTGTCTCGTGAGGACGCGCTGGCGGCGTTCGGGCAGAGGTAGCGCGTGCGCCGCGAATTCTGGCTGAGTGTCTACTGCGTGCTGGTTGGCGCGCTGGGCCTGCTGCTGCTGCTGCTGTTTCCCCTGACCATCGATCTGCCCACACTGCTGCTGTTTACCACGCTCGCGCTGCTGGTCGAGGGCGTGGGTTTCCGTGTGCCGCCAGCCGACCCGCACAGTTTGGTGGGCGTGGTGCTGCTGACGGCAGCGCTGGCGCTGGGGCCAGCCAATGGCGCACTGGTGGCGGCCTGCTCGGGGCTGATCTTTGGCGTGATCGCGCCACTAATCTACGGGCGCAAGCTTTCGCCGTATCTGCTACTGGCGCGGCCTATGCTGCGGGCCGGCGTGCGCGCACTGGGACTGCTGGCTGGCGCGGGGTTGGCGTATGTGCTCGGCGGACCCGATGCCAGCCAGGGCCTGCTGTTTCTGGCGCTGCTGCTGTGCTTTCCGCTCACCATTCAACTGAACCGGGTCACGCGCGAATTCTTGCAGGGCGGGCGCACTGGTGTGATTACCTGGTGGCGGTCCTCATGGCGGGCGGCACTCGGGGCCGAACTGCTGCCGCTACCAGTGGCCTGGCTGGGCGCGGCGATCTACAGCCAGCTTGGCCTTGTCTATTTTCTGCTGGCTGCGGTGGCGCTGTTTGCGGCCAGCCTCTCGGTGCGCCGCGCCGCCAACAAAGTCCAGCGCCAGCGTCGCTCGGTCGAGGAGCTGGCGCTGCTGAATCAGGTCAGCCGGGCGATCATTCGGGCCGACATGGACGTAACCGCGCTGTGTGAGCTAATCTACCGTGAGGCCTCGAAGCTTGTCGATACGTCCTCGTTTCACCTGGGGCTGTTTACCCCCGAAAGCGACCAGTACCGATTGGTTGTGCGGGTACAGGATCGCGTGCGGCTGCCCACGATCGAGATGGATTTGCCAATGGGCGATGGCCTGGTTGGCTGGATGCGGGAAACCGGTCAATCGCTGTTGGTCGAGGATTTCACGCGCGAGATGGAGCGGCTGCCTGCCAGGCCGCGCTACCAGAGCGACCGCCCACCGCGCGCGGGCATCTACGTGCCGCTCAGCGTTGGCGAGCAAGTAATCGGCACGATCTCGATCCAGAGCTTTCGGGCCAATGCGTTTGATGTGGATGACCTGCGCATGCTTTCGCTGATCGCCGATCAGGCGGCTGTGGCGATTGCCAAAGCTCGCGCCTTCGACCAGGCCTCGCGGCGCGCTCGCCAGCTCCAGGCTATTCGGATTGTCAGCGAGCAGATCACGGCGATTCTCGATATCGATCTGCTGCTGCCCTCGGTGGTCGGTCTCATCCGCGAGCGCTTTGGCTACCATCCAGTGCATATCTTCACCGCCGAGCCAGATTCGCGCTTGAGCTTTCGGGCCACCACTGCCGATACTGCCGCCGCTGGCCAGGAGCGCCTGCGCAACTTGTTTCCCGGCGATGGCATTGTGGGAACGGCCTTCCAGAGTGGCCAGCCGCTGCTGGTAAACGATGTCGCCGCCGACCCGCGCTATATCAGCGATGACCCCAACACCTGCGCCGAGCTGGCCGTGCCGCTTCGCTTCGGCAACCAACAGATTGGCGTGCTGGATGTGCAGAGCGACCGCACCGATGCCTTCAGCGACGACGACCTGTTTATCATGCAAACCCTAGCCGGCCAGATTGCCGTGGCGATCGAAAGCGCCCGTGCGTTCGGTGCGCAGCGCGAGGAGGCCTGGACGCTAAATGCACTGCTACAGGTGGCCGAAAACCTGGCGCGGGCCTCGACGCTCGACGATCTGCTGCCGGCGATTGTGCGCCTGCCGCCACTGCTGCTTGGCTGCGAGCGCTGCTACTGCTGGGAGTGGGATGTCGAACAGCGGCGCTTTGTGCCGCTGGCTGCCTATGGGCTGAACACCGAACGGCGGGCGATCTTCATGGCTCGCCCGCTCGATGACACAGGCGCGCCGCTGCTGGCCGAGGCCCGTAATGCCAGCGCGCCGCTGTTCGCCCGCGATTTTCAACACACGCCTGGGCGTCTGCCGGTCGTGGCCGGATTTGGCGGCGGCGCGCTGGTGGCCCTGCCGCTGACCGCGCGCAACCTGCCGCTGGGCGTGATCGTGGCCGACTACGACGCACCAGGTGTCGAGCTGCGCCCACGCACACGCGCACTGTACGCCGGCATCGCCAACCAGATCGCTGCCGCACTTGAAACGGCACTGCTGGCCCAGGATGCTGCGCAAGCCGCGCATCTGGAGGAAGAGCTGCGGGTGGCCCGCGACATCCAGACCGCGCTGCTGCCGGCCCATGCGCCGCGCATCCCCGGCTGGGATATTGCCGCCGACTGGCGTTCGGCGCGGCTGGTCGGCGGCGACTTCTACGATTTTTGGAAGCTGCCAGGAATCAGCGATCAGGGGCCAGGAATCAGGGATCAGGGATCAGGGGCCAGGGATATGGAGAGTGATGATGCCGCACATTCGGCCCCAGACCCCAGACCCCAAACCCCAGACTCTAGATCGCTGGGATTTATCATCGCCGATGTATCGGACAAGGGCGTGGCAGCGGCGATGTTCATGGGGCTTTCGCGCAGCCTGGTGCGCGCCGCCGCGCTTGATGGCTCCTCGCCCAGCAGCGCGCTGACACGGGCCAACCGCTGGATCGCACGCGATTCCGACTCGGCCATGTTCGTGACAATCTTCTACGCCATTCTGGATACCGAAAGCGGCATGCTGCGCTACACCGTCGCTGGGCACAACCCGCCGCTGCTCATCCGCGCTAATGGCAGTCTCGAAGAACTCAAGACGCCCGGTATTGCGCTGGGTGTGCTGGACGAAATCACGCTCAACGAATCCGAAACGGCGCTGCACCCTGGCGACACATTGGTCTGCTACACCGATGGTGTCACCGAGGCAATCAACCGCGTCGAGGAGGAGTTCGGTGTGGCGCGGCTGGTGGCGGCGGTCAGCGCCCATCGCACCGAAAGCGCCGGAGCCATGCTGCGGGCGATCGATGTAGCGCTCCACAACTTTACCGAGGGCCATCCACCGTTTGACGACATCACGCTAGTGATCGTCAAGCGCGAGGGGTAGGCTGATTCTGGAGCCGCGCGGCTGAAGCCGCTGGCTGGGGTTACGAAGCCCGCCTACGCGGGCTGAACTGCGTGTCAGCCCGGGTTGGCGGGCTTAGGCTTGGTAGCCTGCGGCTGAAGCCGCCGGGTGGGCAGGGATAGGT
>JACMIM010000846.1 GCA_014381165.1 Roseiflexaceae bacterium | reverse complement strand
GCGAGATCGGCGTCGCTCCTGACACCGAGACGACCGACCGCGAGGTGCCCGTCGACGCGCACGGTCCACACGTCGTTGGCCACGCCGCCAGCGAGCGGTTCGATGCGCGCGACGTCGTCACCCCACTGCGCGAGTGCCTCCCATCCCATTGGCTACATCCTCCACTTCACGTATCGCACGATCACGCCTTATCAACACAAACGAAATGCGTTCCATTCGTCGGCATACCGCTCATTGTCCCGCAAGTACAGCCGATGTACTATTTTACCGTAGTTGCACGCGTTCTGCCGGGCATCTGGCCGCCCGTTCTGACGACACGCTCCGTTTCATCCATGGTGCCCCATTAGTCTTCGAGGTGCAACCCCTCTCTATCTAGGTGCGGTCACGGCAACTCCTAAAGAACCTCTATTTCGTAATCGAGCGAGAGAGCTAGAAGCAAAAGTAGCCTAAGTCTGTAGTTGGTAGTAGAATGGTTGTAGGATGAGAAGTAGGATAGTCTCAGTAAATGTGAACTGAGAGTAGGACAGTCTCACTATTTGTGAAACGCAGTCTCACTATTTGTGAAACGAGTAGGCCAACCACGCCTTGTCAGTCTCACTATTTGTGACATCCTACAATTTCAGCCTGTATTGCCTCACGTCCCCGTGTGTTCCAATGATACAACCGCCCTAGGGCTGACACCGACACATATGTTCTTATGCTATAATGGGGATGGTTGCTGATGCAGCATGTGTGTTTTCCCCATTCCAAGGCGGCAGAGGAACTCAAAGCGGCAACATTCGTAAGAATCGCTCAGGAGGATGTATGGCCACGCACCCACACGCAAAACCGGCAGGCACACCAACGTGGATCGACTTGATGTCACCTGATGCCGAGGCGGCGCGCACCTTTTACCACGCGGTGTTCGGCTGGGATTACGACATCGGCGGCCCTGAATACGGTGGCTATACCACCGCGCGTTTAGGCGGTCACGCAACCGCTGGCTTGGTAGGGAATCAGCCTGATGCCCTGCCAATGCCTGCCGCCTGGGGTTTGTACTTCGCCAGCGATGACAACGATGCCGATGTGGCCCGGGCTGAGGGATTAGGTGCCAAGGTGATATTCCCCAACGCGGGTGTGGGCGAGTTCGGCAGCATGGCTGTCCTCGAAGACCCGACCGGCGCGGCTTTCAGCTTCTGGCAGGCCGGCAACCACGTTGGCTGGCAGGTGAGCGAAGACCCTGGTTCGGTGGCCTGGTTCGAACTGTATTCGCCCGATGCCAAAAAGGCCCGCGATTTCTACATGGCGCTGCTGGGAGCGACCGCTGAACCAATGCCCGGCGGGCTGGAGTACTACATTCTCAAGCACGGCGACGAGATGATTGCTGCTGTCATGCAGATCGATCCTTCGTGGGGCGCGTTCCACCCGCAATGGGTCACGTACTTCTCAGTCGCCGACGCCGACAAGGCGGTGGCAACGGTGATCGAACACGGCGGCAAAGCGATGAGCGCTATCGAGGATTCGCCGTTTGGTCGCATGGCTGCGCTGATGGCCCCAGATGGTGCATTCTTCAAAATTGTGGAGACGACCGCACAGTAACCTGCTGCGGCGCGACAGTCTTACAACGTCGCACGTAGTCACAGTATTTGTGCTATCCTCCATCACCACGAATACACAAACGGCACGAAGACCGCCAAGGTTTTCGTGCCGTTTGTGTATACAAAGAGCAGAGACATTGATCCGCTCCTGCACGCTCACCCCAGCCCACTCCCAGCCGGGAGCGCAGTAGGGCTGAATGGATCGATGCGAATGCATGCTGCTATTGGGAATAGTAACCTGTTATCGTTGAGCAGTACGGTGTGCGCGCAAAAAGAAATGGCACGCGGCAGCGATTTGCGATCTAGGCCCACAATCGACTTTGACCAGTGCCGATCAACATCGACAAGGTTGACAGCAGCGATAGGTACGTTAAAGTGTGCAGCAATCACTCGTGTAATGCGCTCAAAGCGCTCTTCCGAGGGCGTATCCAAGATATGCAGGCACAGCAAGGTTGCAAGCCGCTGCTCTTCGTTGTCAGGCAATGCCGCTACTGCCACAATCAGTTACCTTTGGTGCAACGTGCGCGCTCGAAAGCGCGTACACTATCGATTAGTGGCGTGAGTATAGCACTGCTATTCTAAATATAATGTAACAACTTCACAGCACGGTAGAATAGTTTAGCGCACAAACCAGACTACGTAGGACTATAGCATAACACAACAGGTAGTTGCATCGATAGTATAGTGCGCACGAAATGGAATCAACGCTTGCTTGTGAGGTGAAATGCAAACATACGATGATGTTCACGGCTATGTGGTGGCACGCGCAGGCGTTAGCGAAGGTTTCCCCTTTGGTCCAGGCGCACTGGTGTATAAAGTGGTCGGCAAGATGTTTGCACTGCTTGCAGTCGATCAAACACCACTCTCGATCAGCCTGAAGTGCGACCCAGCGGATGCGCAGTTCCTGCGCGACACCTACGCAGCGGTGAAGGCTGGCTACCACCTGAATAAACGCCATTGGAACACGCTGCTGCTCGACGGCAGTGTGCCAGATGACGTGGTGCGGACGATGATCGACGATTCGTATCGGCTGGTGGTGAAAGGACTAACCAGAGCTGAACGAACCAGCTTGGACTAGCAGATTGCAGATTACAGACGTAGGAGCTTTGCAGATGATAGTGCGGCGAGTTCGATTATCGTGCGGTCTGCTGGCACTTGTGCTGCTTGCGCTGGCCGGATGCGGCAGCGGATCGAGTGGGATTGCCAGCGAGCTGCGCCCACCAACGGTTACGCAGGCCACTGCGCGGCCAGTTGCGCACTCTGGCCTGCCGCAGATGCTGGTGGGCGAGTTGCCGCCGGAGGGCCGCAAGACGCTGCAACTGATCGCCGACGGCGGGCCATTCCCCTACGCGCGCGATGGCGTGACGTTCCAGAATCGCGAGCGCCTGCTGCCGCGCCACGCTTCCGGCTACTACCACGAGTACACCGTGCCCACGCCTGGTGAGAACGACCGCGGCGCACGGCGGCTAGTGGTCGGGCAGGCAGGCGAGGTTTACTACACCAAAGACCACTACGAAAGCTTCGTCGAAGTGCTACCCTGAGTGCGTGTTACCCCAATAGCCCGGCGCTTCCCGCCGGGTTTCGAGGTCATTTAACAGCCCGGCGCTTCCCGCCGGGTTCGAGGCCATATGAGTATCCTAACGCCCTTGTTGAACCGTGAACTTGCGCCGGGGATGTACCGCCTTGTCACGCGCGTGGGCAGCGCCCGGCTCTGCGCCGAGATCGAAGCGCACGGCTGGCGCTGCCTCCGAATCGCTGGCGGCCAAGCTGCTGATAAAGCCACATTTCTCCACGCAGTCAGCGCGGCACTCGGCTTTCCGGCCTACGTTGGCCAGAACTGGGATGCGCTGGCCGATGCGCTTGGCGACCTGAGCTGGGCACCCGCCGACGGATATGTGCTACTCTACGAGCGCGCCAATGTGTTTGCCGAGCGCGAGCCGACGCAGTGGGCCATGGCGCGTGAAATCTTCGCCGAGGCCTGCGATTACTGGGCCACGCGCGGCACGCCATTCTATGTACTGGTGCGCGGCGCGACCGCTGGCGCGGGGCTTGCACGCCTTGCTTGATGGTTGAACTACAAATACGAGGAGATTGCAATGCGAACAGTCATCTGGCTTATGGCGGCCTTGGGTGTGGCCGGCGTGGTGGCCTTCCAGCAGCGCGAACTGCGTGCGGCGCGCCTGCGCGGCGACATGTACCGCGACATCGCCGCGCGGCTCGATCAGCGCGTGGTGGAACTAGGCGACGGAGCGCATGAGCATGGTTGAGCGCATCGGCGTGATCGACCTTGGATCGAACACCACCCGCCTGATTGTCATGGCCTACACGCCCAATCACTCCTTTCGCCTGACCGACGAGGTGCGCGAGACGGTGCGATTAGCTCAGGGGATCGGCGTGGACGGCGCGCTGCAAGCGGCCCCAATGGCGCGCGGCGTCGCGGCGATGCGGCTGTTCGCCAGCTACTGCGCCTCGGTTGGCGTCGGGCGAATTGTGGCCACGGCCACCAGCGCCACCCGCGAGGCCAGCAATCAGGCCG
>JACMIM010000845.1 GCA_014381165.1 Roseiflexaceae bacterium | reverse complement strand
TGCTGCCGATTCTGGTGGGCGTGCTGCTAGCATTGGGCATCGCCGCTGGCTCTTTCTATGTGAACCGCCCGGTCGTGGCGGTTTGGCCGCCGCCCGGCGAGATCGCCACGACCGCCTACAAGAATCTGGTTATTCCGCTCAGCGAAGCGCCCAGCGCCGACAATTCAGCGGTGCAGGCGCGGGCGCTGAATACGCCCGCCGACGTGACCGTGCAGGGCCAGGCCAGCAAACAGCTTTCGCCCTCGGGAACGGCGCGCGGCATCGTGCAGATTATCAACACGCTCAGCAACCCGATCGACCTGCCCGCCGATACCCAATTCATCGCCGCCAACGCCGCCGGCCAGCAGGTCAGCTTTCTGATCGATGGCCCGCAGACCGTCCCGGCGGCAATTTATTCGCAAAGCCAGTTCGGCAGCAGTGTGCAATATGGCAATATCGAGGTGGCGATCTCGGCGCGCTCGCCGGGCAGCGCGTCGAACGTTGGCGAAGGCACGGTCGCGCAGTTGCTCATCCCCGGACAGCCGCCGATCGCCAGCAGCGAGCAGGTGCGGCTGTTGAATGGGCCGATCGAGGGTGGCAGCGAGGCCGAAATCTTTGTTGTCGGCCAGCAGGATGTGAGCAAGATGCTCGGCCCGGCGCTGGGACAGCTGTATGAGCAGGGTGCTGCCGCGCTGCGCGCCCAGCCAGTGCCGGTCGGTTTCGCCTTTGATGCGACGACCGTTTACCCCAGCCCGGATGTGCTTGGCGATCCGGCCAACTACACGGTGGTTGGCCTCGAGCCGCCGGTTGGCCAGCCGGTCGCCGATCAGAATAACCCGGTGTTCACCTTGCAGCTGCGGGCCAACTTCAACGCCCTGGCAACTCCGCCCGACAAGCTGCTCGATGCGCAGTTGGGCAGCGTCGTTCCAACGGCGCTGGAGCAGCAGAAGAATGGTAACCTGTGCGCGGCGGGCGAGGATGTTGGCTTCGACGCAGTAAACTACCGCTGGGACGGTCGGCAGCTTGCCGCCGACGGCGCGTACACATGCACCCCGCGCGGCGCGCTTTCGGATGCGGCGCTGGCCCAAGTGCGCAGTGCGGTTGTCGGCCAGAGCGCGGCGGGGGCGCGGGCCTCACTCGACCAATTGGTGCAGGAAGGGCAGATCGGCGGTTACCGGCTGCCGCCTGACGTGGGCGAATTTTCGGGTATTGGCTTTATGATTCAGATCGAGCGTGAATCCGGCAGCCCGCCCGCCGCGCCGACGGCATCCCCAGGCCGCGCTGCCCCAACCGCAGGAGCGACACCGTGAATGAGCCAGGCCGTGTGATCGCGCTGGATGTGGGCAGCAAGCGCATCGGCGTGGCCATGTGCGACACGTTGCGCATTCTGCCCTCGCCGCTGACCACGATCAGCGCCCGACCGCGCCCGACGGCACTCGCCCGCATCGATGCGCTCATCCGTCAGAACGAGGTGGTCGAGCTGGTTGTGGGCCTGCCGCTCACGCTCAGCGGCGAGATCGGGCCGCAGGCTTTAGAAATCAAGCGCTTTGTGGCCGATTTGGAGCAGGTGGTGCGCGTGCCCATCCATCTGTTCGACGAGCGCCTGACCAGCGCCGAGGCCGAGCGGGTGATGATCGACATGGGGCTGAAAGCCGAGCAGCGCCGCGCCCGCATCGACGAGATGGCCGCCACGATCATCCTGCGCGACTACCTGAATTCGCGCCGCGCCCCGCCAACCTGGGACGATGAATAATGGGGCGGTAGGGGCGGGTAGTAAACCCGCCCCTACCGCTCGGGGATGCTTTATGCAGCTTTGCGTGTATTGCTCATCAAGTAACCATCTACACCAGCGCTATGTTGTGGCGGCGCAGGCGCTTGGCGCGGGCATGGCCCGGCGCGGCTGGGGGTTGGTCTATGGCGGCGGCAGCGTTGGGCTGATGGGCGCAGTGGCATTGAGCGTGCAAGCCCACGGCGGCAGGGTGGTCGGCATTATTCCCCAGGCCCTGCTCGACCGCGAGATCGGCTTTCTGGAGGCCGACGAGCTGATCGTCACCACCACGATGCGCGAGCGCAAGCGGCTGATGGACGAGCGTGCCGACGCGATCGTGACGCTGCCGGGCGGCTTTGGCACGCTGGAGGAGCTGCTGGAGATGATGACGCTGCGCCAGCTCGCTTATCATGACAAGCCGATTATCATTGTTAATCTCGATGGTTTCTTCGACCCGCTGCTGGCCATGTTCGAGCGTATCTTCGCCGAGCGCTTCACCGACCAGCGCTACCGACGGCTGTTCACCGTTGTGCCCACCCCCGACGCGGCGCTGGCCCTGCTCGATGGCTTCACGCCGCCCGCGCCACCCGCAGATGCCACGGCCAGCGAGTTCGCCTGATGCTGGCTGGCGCGCAGCACTTCCGCCGCATCTCGGCCTGGCTGCCGCTGCTGATTGGGCTGGCGACGCTTGCGCTGGGCGCGTGGCTGGTGTTCCGGCCTGCGCCGCGCAACTTGCTGCGCGAAGGCGATGCCCTGCTAGCAGGGGGGCACTACTACGGCGCGCTGCTGTTGTACCGAGCGGCGGCCCGTGATAGCACAAGCGCGCCCGAATTGCTACGGGTAGGCATGGTCGAAACCGTGCGCGGCGAAGACCGCGCGGCGGGCCGGTCGCTGGCGCAGGCGCTTAACGGCGGGCTTAGCCCGGTCGAACACGATCTGGCGCGGCTGTACCAGGGCCAGGCGGCGGCGCAGGCTGGCCAACAGCAGCAGGCGATTGGCTTCTGGCGCACGATCGAGCGCGGCAGGCCATTGTATGCCCCCCAGCAGGTGCTCGAAGGCGAGGCCCTGCTGCGCGCCGCCGACTATGCCGCAGCCGAATCGGCCTACCAGGCCGCGCTCGATGCTGGGCTGCCGCAGGAGTGGCGGCGGGTAGCCCTGGCTCGAGTGGCCGCGCTACGGGCCAGCAGCGATCGTGAGGGCGCACTTGCGGCGCTAGCCGCCATCGCGGCCCCCCAGGGCCAACAGCCCGAGCCATTGGTTACACCGCTGCTGCCAATTCCAGCCCCAGCACCTGGTGCGATCCAACAGGCGCTCGACAGCCCTGCCGACCAACGGACGCTGCTGCTGGGGCAGGTATATCTGGACGCCGGGTTGATCGAGTTGGCCGCCGCGCAATTCAGCGCCGCTGGTGGGCGGGTTGCGCAGGCGTATGCGGCCTACGCCCAACTGCGCGCGGGCGACCGAGCGGGCGGCCAGGCGCGGCTTGAGCAGTTGGTGGCCGAGCAACCCGAGGATGCACGAGCGCGAGCCCTGCTGGCGTTGGCCTACTTGGGCGAAACCGACACGCGCCGAGCCAGGGCGCAGCTCGAGACCATCCGCGCTCTGGCCCCGACCTCACCTGACACGCACCTGGCCTGGGGCCAGTGGTACGCGGCCCAGTCGGACTATGTGGCTGCCGCAGGCGAGTACCGCCGCGCCCTGGCCGAAGCGCCCGCCGATCAGCGTGGGGCGTACCTGTTGGCGCTGGCACGCTTCCACATCGACACCTCGCTAACAGTGTGCGACCAGGGCCGCCCCGCAGCCGAGGACGCGGCAATCATGCTCGACACTGCCCCGGCCTGGAACGCTGCCGCCGAGGCGGGCCTGTCATGTGGCGATGCCCTGGCAGCGAGTGCCGCCGCCAACCGCGCGCGCACGCTCGACCCGAC
>JACMIM010000844.1 GCA_014381165.1 Roseiflexaceae bacterium | reverse complement strand
GCATCGCCTGCGCGATCGTCTATGAGCACAGCAAATCACTGACCGCCACGTTTATTGTTCATCTCGTCTTCAACACACTCGGCCTCGTGCTGCTGTATGGCGCGGTGCTGGCTGGTGTGGAGCTGTAGCGCCAGCACACAAGGGGCAATTCATGATTGAGGCACAGAGCCTGCACAAAGCCTTTGGTAAGGTGGTAGCAGTTGAGGATGTTTCGTTTCGCGCACTCGATGGACGGATTACTGGCATTCTTGGGCCGAATGGCGCAGGCAAGTCCACGGCGCTGCGGATGCTCACCGGGCTGATGCGGCCTGATCGCGGCATGTCCTGTGTCGATGGGGCCGACGTAGTGCGTGACCCCGTCAAGGCGCAGCGCCAGATCGGCGTTCTGCCAGATAGCATCGGGCTGTACCCACGGCTATCGGCGCGCGAAAACATTAGCTACTTTGGGCAACTCACCGGCGTGCCACCACGGAAGCTCGAAACACAGATATCCGAACTCGCCACACTGCTTGAGATGAACGAGTTTCTCGACCGGCGGGCTGAAGGGTTCTCGCAGGGCCAGCGGCTCAAGGTCGCAATTGCACGCTCGCTCATCCACGCACCGCAGAATATTATCCTTGACGAGCCAACCAATGGGTTGGATGTGATGAGCACCAGAGCCATGCGCGAGATCATTCGCCGCTTCCGCGACCAGGGCCGTTGTGTGCTGTTTTCCAGCCATATCATGCAAGAGGTAGCCGCACTGTGCGACTGGATCGTGGTGATCGCGCGGGGCCGCGTAGTTGCCCAGGGCACACCGGATGATCTGCGCCGCACGACTGGCCAGGCCAATTTGGAGGATGCGTTTGTAGCGGCGATTGGATCGGGGGAGGGCCTAATGCTATGAGAGAAGTACTGATTGTCGTGCGCAAGGAACTTATCGACGCCTTTCGCGATCGCAAGGGTATGGCGGCGGCGCTGTTCTACCCGCTGCTTGGCCCGATCCTGCTGCTGGCGCTGTTCGCCGTGATCGGTCAAACCGTTGGTGCTGAGACCGACCAACGGTTGGAATTAGCGGTGGGCGGCGCGAATAACGGCCCAGCTCTGGTCGAGTTTTTGCGCCAGAACGAGGTCGACCTCACCACGGCACCCACCGAATCGCGCGCCGCCGTGCTGGCTGGCGATCTGCCGGTGGTGCTGGAGATTGGCCCAGGCTTCCAGGCTGCACTCGATGCCGGGCAGCCTGCGCCAATCAGCCTGATCGCCGACACATCACGCCAGACTGGCAGCATTACGGTCGACCGTGTGCGCGAACTGCTCGATCAGTTTAGCGCGCAGACAGCGGCGACGCGGCTACGCACCCAGGGCCTCGACCCGGCGCTCATTGTGCCGCTGACCATCGCCGAGGTCGATGTAGCGACTGAGCAAAGCCGCGCGGCAGCCTTTCTTAATCTTGCGCCATACTTTATCATCTTCGCGCTGTTCCTTGGTGGCGCAGGCATTGCCATCGACACCACTGTGGGCGAACGCGATCGCCGCTCGCTAGAGCCACTGCTCCTCACGGGTGTGCCGCGCTCGCGCCTGGTGCTGGGCAAAATGCTGGCCGCGCTGGCGCTCACGCTGCTGATTGTGATCGAGACGCTGCTCGCCTTTGCATTGGTGATCAACCTGATACCTGTGATCGGCACGCTCGACGTTCCTGTCAGCTTTCCTCCAATGGCGATCATGCTGGTATTTCTGATTATTGCGCCGATCATACTGTTGGCGGTGGCGCTGCAGATGATTATTGCAACCGTCAGCAGCAACTTCAAAGAGGCTCAGAGCTATCTGATGTTTCTGCCGCTCATTCCAGCGCTACCGGGCATGTTTCTAGCCTTTCTACCGGTCAAGCCGGCGCTGTGGAACATGCTGATACCCACATTTGGCCAACAGCTGCTGATCAACCAGGTCGTCCGGGGCGAGCAACCAAATCTGGCCCACGCGCTGATCTCGGCTGGCGTAACCCTCCTTACTGGCCTGGCGCTGACGCTGCTGGTACTGCGGCTGTATCAGCGCGAACAAATTCTATTCAAACCAGCTAGTGGGTAGAAAGTTACTGGCCGCGTATGTTCTCCCAAAAAAAGGCACAATCCGTGACAACAAACAAACGCAACGTGAGCCTACGTAGACGGGGCAATAGCATAGCGGGAGTGGCGATTGGTGCGCTGACGGGCGCAGTGATCGGTTTTGCGGCTGTCTTTACACTTATACGCCTGGAGCGGTCGCTGGGGCGCGCCATATTCGAGACTAACCCATTGGCGTTGCTCGTAATCCTGATCGGCAGCTGGCTGCTCGCGATTCTTGTCCACGAACTCGGCCATCTAATCGCAGGAATGCTTGGCGGGATGCGCCCGCTGCTGCTGGTTGTTGGCCCGCTACGGGTGCAGCGCGAGGGCGACCGGCTGCGGGTGGGCTTCAACCGCAGCCTGGCGCTTGCCGGTGGCATCGCCGCGTGTGCGCCGCCGGACGACCGCAACCTGCGGCGGCGCATGGCATGGATGATCGCAGGCGGGCCAGTGGCTAGCCTGCTGCTGGCGCTCGCTGGGGCAGGGCTTGTCGCGTTGCAAAACAACAGCACGCTCGACGCGATCGGTCTGGTGCTCGCCTTCATGTCGGGGCTTATTTGCGCTGTGACACTGCTCCCGCTGCGCAGCGGTGGCTTCAACAGCGATGGCGCGCGGCTGCTCATGCTGGCGCGTGGCGGGCCGACCGTCGACCGCTATCTGGCCAATCTTGCGTTGGTCGCCAGTTCGCTCGGCGGTGTTCGCCCGCGCGACTGGAACCCCTCGTTGGTCGAGCACGCGCAGGCAGTGCCAGACGACACCATCGATCACCGCTCGGCGCAGCTAATGGCTTACAGTCACACGCTCGACCAGGGTGATATCCAGCAGGCTGGCACGCTGCTCGACGACATCCTAGCAAACCTCGACGATTGGCCTGCGCCATTTCGCCCGAGCGTGCTGCTGGAAGCGGCGTACTACGCAGCCCGCCATCGCCAGCAACCGCTCCAGGCGCGGCAGCAGCTGGATCAGGCAACAAGCGGAACGCTAGTCGCCCCCTCGACGCGACTGAGCGCCGAGGCGACTGTGCTGCTCGCCGAGGGGCGCGCCGCCGAAGCGGCTGCCAAAGCCGAGGCAGGCATACGCGCACTCAACCGTGCGATCGACGCCGGGAGTGCGCTTGTCGAGCGCGAACGATTAGAAGCAGTGATCGCTGGGTATACTATCGACAGGTTATAATTGTATTAGGACTCACGCAGTTGGCGACTTGAGCCTGCGGCAGCATGAAAAATTATCTTTTTTGTTTCGTTTTTTGGTGCATTGCACCAAAAGACGAAACAATTATTGCTTATTTCCTTCTATTACATAATTCTATGTCAACTGTTCTGATTGTCGAAGATGAACATGAGCTGGCTGCCTTGATCCGCCGCCAACTCGAAGGCGAAGGCTATGGTGCGCTGGTCGCCCATGATGGCCAGACCGCGCTGCTGCTGGCTGCGCAGTCCGCGCCGGATTTGGTCATCCTGGATTGGATGCTGCCAGGGCTGGATGGGCTTACCGTCTGCCGCCGCCTGCGCGAGCGCTCCGCCGTGCCGATTATGATGCTCACGGCGCGCGCCGAGGAAGCCGACCGCGTGTTGGGGCTGGAAGTCGGTGCCGATGACTACCTAACGAAGCCATTCAGCTTGCGCGAGCTGATGGCGCGTGTGCGAGCGATCTTCCGCCGGATCGACTTGGAGCGGCGCGATCAGGACGCGCCGCACACGCCACTTAACCATGGCCGGGTGCAGATCGACCCAGTCGCGCGGCGGGTAACAGTCGATGGCGACACGGTCGAGCTGACGGTAAAAGAGTATGATCTGCTGTTGCTGTTGGCCCGCCATCCAGGCCGCAGCTTCAGCCGCAGCTACCTGCTCGACCATATCTGGGGCGATGAGTACGAGGGCGGCGACCGCACGGTGGACACTCACATTGTGCGCCTGCGCCGTAAGTTGGGCGAACTGGGCGAGCGTATCGTGACCGTTTGGGGTGTGGGGTATCGGCTGGAGCTGTAACAATCCAGCGTTCATTCAAAAGAAGGTCAGCTATGGCGGTAACGCAGGAGCAAAGTGCCGTCGAGCAAGATCGTGCGACACATGCTTCATTCAAAATACTGACTTCTTCATTCCTTCGTCGCCGCACCGCCTTCTGGCGCTCACTGATCGAGATGAGCAGCCTTAGCTTTGCACTCGGCGTGTTGTCACACCTACTTGGAGCGGCGGTAGGCTCGCCCTGGAGCGAAATTGCCGGTCTACTGGTGTATCCGGCAATTGTGCTCGGTGCGTGGCGGCTTGCGCCAGGGCGCGGCACACTATGGTGGCGAGCTGGGCGCGTGATGGTGTGGTGTCTGCTGTATGCGCTGCTCACGGGCGTAGCGAGCTGGCTGTATCTCGAAATCTGGCCAATCTCGAAGCCATGGTTTGGCCTGCCCGCAGAGACACTCAATGTTCCCTTCGGCGAACTCCTGCTCAGCACGATGCTGCTGACCTTCTCACTCGTCCTGCCGGCCCGAGTTTTGTTGCTGCTCTGGGGCGCGGCACGGCGGCGGCTACGCTGGCTGCTGACCTTCTCCTATGTGTTGGTTGGTACGATTACACTGGTGATTGTGCCAGTCGTGTTCAGCCTGTTCGTGGCAATTTCAAGCCTGGCCACCGCCCCTATCGTGCGCCCGATTGACACATCGACTGAACGGCTGGCGCAAGCGCTGGAGCCGAGCCTGCGCAAGGGGGTTATACCCGGCGAACTTTCACCCCTGCTCGCACAGCTGATCGATGGCGGCGCGCAGCTGCCACTT
>JACMIM010000843.1 GCA_014381165.1 Roseiflexaceae bacterium | reverse complement strand
GGCGCGGCACGCCGCATATGCTGCCGGCCAGGCGGCAGTGGTGGCGCATGTCGCCGCACACGAACTCGGTGCTGCGGCCTACGCGATCAAGGCCGCGCGTGCGGCCGCCCCCGGAAGCGAGGGTGAGAGCGCCAGCCGGCGCGAGTGCCGCTGGCAGCGCGAACAGCTCCCCGAGGCGATTCGCGAACTCGTCCTGGAGGATCAGCGGTTGCGAAACGATATCTGCTGGTTGGTATTCGACTGCTGACGGGCGTGCCGGCTTGTCTGCACGGCCCAACACGCGCTTCGAGCCGACGCCGCACGCGCGCTATGCTGACACTGGACGCGCTTGAGCCGCGCTCAAGCGCAACACGTTGGAACGCACATCAGCAGACTCTATAGAAACCGCCTCCTTGCGGGAGGTACGGCGACCAGTCCAAACAGTACACGAGGTACTACTCGAATACGAGTTCTACTTAATATGTACACGAACGAGCAAAAACACAACCACGCACCATTACCATTCGTACTCAGCTCTATTATCATGCCTTACAAACAGCACGTCGACATGACATTGGCTTGAAATGTGGTTGCGCTTGGCTGCATGCATTGCGCGATGTAGCCAGCAACTAGGCGCATTCAGGGTCGGCCAAACAGCCCTGTATTTTCGCCTTGCGTGCAAGCAAGCACCCCAGCTCTACGAGATTACCCTAAAACCAAGCTGGCTGCGCGTAGCTTGGCTGATTCACATACCGACGCATTGAAATGCGGAGCGTGATTGAGCGCCCAGGTGGCAGCACCACACGCACGTAACCGCCAGTCGCGGCCGCTGTTGCGTCGGTCGCCGTGTCGCGGGCCTCGGTTAGTGCGTGTTCGCCAAACGCACCGCCTTGAATCAGCAGACGGCGCTCGGCGAGTGGATTGATGTTGACGAGCGTCACGGTGGCATGCTCAGGCCCAAGCTCGTGAATAAGCGCTCCAATATCGGGTGGCAGACCGGGGCGGCGCGTTTCGGCATCGAAGTAGCGCAGCCGCACATGCAACAGCCCGCCGTGGTAAACGATTTGTGGCCCGCCGCATGTAAGTTGAACAAGTGCCTCGGTATGCACCGGGTTGATATTTTGCCAGTGATGCACATCCCATGTTTCGGGGTCGCCGTCGTCGGCACGCAACACGTTCAGCCGCCGCGCAACCTCGGCCCACTGTGCGTCAAGAATCTGTTGTGGGTAGTTGGGATTTGCGCCGTTGATAAACCGTTCCCAGGGTGCTGTGTGGATATCATCGCCCTTGCCTCGGCCGGGTGCAACGGCCGCCCAGTGGCTTGTCCGCTCAGGGAACAGTGCCAGCCGGGCGGCGTCCTCAGGCGCTTGTGACATTGCCCAAAGCTGAATCGGATATTCTGGGGGCAATGGTTTGTAGTCGGTCCATCCATTATCGCAGTAGCGCTGTGGGACAAGCAGTACGCCATGTTCGACCCGCCCCAGCGCAATCAGCCGGTCGAGCTGGCTACGTGGAATGTCGAGATAGTGCATATCGCCAGTTAGCAGTACCGCATTCATCGCCGCAATGGTCAACGGCTGAATGATACTCATACATCCATGCGGCCAGCGCCAGCCATAATACCCTCCCCACCATTTGCCCCCCATCAGTTCGCCGATTTTTCCACTCGGGCCGATATTATCGGGACACAAACCGTCGTTTGCGGCGATGCGCTCGGCCCACGCCTCGAGATAATCCAGCACCCATTGCTTATAGCGTGTATCACCCGTCCAGGTGTAGGCGTGCGTCACCAGGCTTGTCGCAGTCAAGTTGAGCGGTACATCGCCGCGCATCTGGCGCTCGTTGAGCAGTTTCAGGATCTCGCCATAGACGCGGTCGTCATTCCAGTTGGCAACCGGCCCATCGACACCAGGGATGTCCTCGAAGGGCGCAGGGTAATCGGCCAAGATGGCGCGGTGAGTTGCCCAATCGTCCCATTCATTAACCAACCGTGGCCCCTTGCTGCCGGTGATCGGCGAGCGCATCATGCGCCGCTCTTTATCCCAATTTGGGGCCAGCGGGTCGAGGCCCATGTACATATGGGCGAAGCGCCGCGCACGGGCGCGCGCAAGCTGGTTGCCACTATCGACAAGGCCAAGCGCGTAGAAAGCGGTCGAGCTTTCGCCATGGTGCATCCAGTCGTAGAATGCATCGAATTCACGCCAGATCTGGCCATACGCGGTAAATTGGCGTGTAACAGCTTCCCAGAGAAAAGCTGCACGTTGGTGAATATCGCTGTTGCCACCAAGCGCGGAGAACAACGACCAATTTTGAAACGCCTCGTACCCATCGTCGGAGCCGTCCATCCCGGGCCACTGCTGACGCCATACCAGGCTACCATCAGCGCGAGTATAGCGTTGTTGGAAGCACGGAGCCGCCGCATTCATGGTTGTTATCAAGTTGCGCTGAGCTAGTGCCCAGGCGGGGGGGGGCGTGAACTGAGTTGCAGTGAACGCTGTCATGAAGCCTCAGGTATGCTTGTATTCAAATCATGGTTCATTGCTTGTGGAGGGATGAGCATGCGCGAGGAGATCGTACATGCTCATCCCTCAAGCATCGGCTAGGGTGTACCGAACACTCGTAGCTCCGAGATAAAGAAGTACTCGTCCACTGTTTTCACAGCTGCCACATACCGGTATGCGGTTGTGTCGCTCAGGGTTAACTCCCAGGTCGACCGGTTTGCTATGCCAGAGCTGTCAACGCCGCCCAATACAACGTGGCCTAGCGCCATGTCAGCATTATTCGATGCCCAAATTTCGAAGCTGCGCCGCGCTTCTGGCTGATCACAGCAGCCCTGGCGAGAAACAAACTCGATCTTACTCAGCTGGTAGGCCTGCCCAAGATCGACCTGTAGCCACGGGCGCACGTCGGTTCCTGAAGGCGACCAACCATCGTCGTTACTGGTCGTCCCATTCACTGCGTTGGATGGTGCATAGGGTCCGACGTACTGGGAGGACGCGACGGCACTCTTGTTCAGCGCCACATTGGTCGGAGCAGACGCAGTGCCAAACACGCGCACTTCGGCGATGAAAAAGTAACCAGCTTTGGTCGCACGGACGTACCGGTACGCGGTGGGGTCATCTACCGTTGCCGACCACGTTGCCTGATAGGGCAACGGACTGGTTTCCTGATTGCCCAGCACGGTGTAGGTGGCAAAACTTGGATCATTCGACGCCTGTAGGTCGAAGCCCTGGCGCGTGCTTGGGTTGTCGCAACAATTCTGACGTGTTACCAGTTCCAATGCAGTAATACGATACGCGCTGCCTAAATCGACCTGCCACCATGGGTTGGCATCGCCGCCGCTCGGCGACCAGCCGCCGCAACTGTCGCTTGCATCGGTACTGCCGTTGTTGGCCTTGGCCGCCGCACATTGAGGAGAATACTCTGTTGATGCGCTGGCAGATTTGTTCAGCGCAAGATTGGTCGCACTGGTAGGCTTGATATCTTGGTAAGCGGCCTGGAGGCCAGCGCCGTTGATAATTGCCTGCGCCGCACTGGGCCAGGGCGTGCCACTGGTGTAGTTGTTCGCATATGTGATATTGGTGCCGTTGGTCGTTGCCGTAGTGGTGTCGCTGAAATTATCGTGAACATACAGATTGTTGATACTGGGGGTCCAGATGTGTAGCCAACGCGGTGTGTTCGCGACCACATTGTTATACCAATCCATGTAGGCGCTGGCCTCGTCGGGGTAGAGCGAGCCGTACTCATTGCCCTGGTTATACATGTAGTTGTCGTGGACGCGGGTACGTTGCGAACCATCAGGCGCAGCCTGCTCACTCAAGGTGTAAATCCCGCCGCCATCGACGAGGAGTTGCACATGGTCGTGAATGAGGTTATTGGCAATTTCGTTGTTTTGCGCATATGAAGTCACTCCCCATCCCCAACCAAGTGAAATGCCACTGTAGGGAACGTCGGCGATCTCATTGTGGGCAAAGGTTGTGTTTGCAGTGTAGCCACCCATCAGCCCAACGCCGCCATGATATTCGACCGCAATATCGTGTATATAATTGTTGCTGACGGTGTTGCCAAGTTCTTGTGCATGACTTGGGGCATTTGGCGCGTCGACCGTGCCGATCCGCACAGCGGTGCCAGAAATATCGGTAAACACATTGCCAATAATCGTGTTGTTCTGGCTCCCCTGGTCAAAGGCTAAACCTTGCGCGCCAAGATGGGTAAAGGTGTTGCGCTCGAACCTAATGTCGTGCGCCGTGTGAAAGACCAGATTAGCTGGCGCAAATCCGATCACTGGCGTGCTGCCCCGCCAGATCCAACCCGCTTGAACTTCGACAAAGCCCTCGCCGCTACTCGGTTGATTCCAGGTGGCGTATGCAAACGTCAGGCCCTTGAACTGGATGTTGGAGATCGGGTTGTTGGTCATGCCAGTGCCACTGATCAACGTTTCAAGGATGGGGACGACCACGGTAGCTGTGGTCATGTCCTCGCCAGAACGCGGGAGATAGGAAAGCACGTCGGTGGCCCGATTCAGATACCACTCACCAGGCTGGTCAAGCAGTTG
>JACMIM010000842.1 GCA_014381165.1 Roseiflexaceae bacterium | reverse complement strand
CGCCGCGAAATCCTTGGTGTGCGTTTCGTCCCCTTCACTGGCGTAGCCGAGAAGAAGCGGTAGTCGATGGACAGCAGAACGCACGCCGTCATGGACCCTCGTTGTACAAACGATCGATCGCTGTTCTGGCTACAAGCGCTGCTGTGATCTTCAGCGCCGCGTGCGATGTTCGTGCAGCTGCGCCTGCAGAGGCGGGTATCGCGTGGCGCGAGCAAGTCGAGGTTGCGAGGGGCCGGGGGCAGCAAGGCCGTTGGCAGCAGAACGAATCGGAGTACGACTACGTCGACGATCCGACAGTTGCGCTGACCGGCGAACCACGTCTCACGGGGTCGCCCATTAGCCGCCCGTTGTAAAGAGCGCGAGTTGAACGCTCGCCAACACTGCGATACTTCGACTTGCACCATTACCCTTCGTTGCCAAGGTCATCGCGCTGCAGGTACTCAATCGCATCCTTTGCTTCGTAGTGTGGTTGCATGAATCGCACCAGTCACCCATCAGGATCAAGCGAAAGCGCTACAACTTCATTCGCCCTGGCGGCAGCGCCGCCCCAGAAGCATCTCGGTACCGTCTTGCGTCCAATCGATTGGGCAGACCTGTGGCTGCCGCGAGCGCGGCTCCAAACCCGTGTGGCTCGCAATCCGGGCGATTCATTTGCTGCAAAACCTTTGACCTTGGCATACGGCGCGGCGTCCAATCAGGCCTGGTGGTTCAACGCCCAACCCCGTGTTTGGCTCGCCGGCCGTTGCCAATCGTTACGCAAAACAGCGCTCCACTGAGAACGCCTCCTTCTTCTTGAGCATGTGATAGCAGGCGCGCGCGAGCTTATGCGCCACCGCCTTGATCGCCAGCGTGCCGTTGCGCTTGGCTTTCTTCTTTTGATAGAAGCGCCGTGCCGGCTCGCAGTAACGCACCGCGAAGTTGGCTGCCTCGACAAACGCCCAGGCCAAATAGCGGTTGCCGTTCTTGGTGTTGCCTTCACCCTTTTTCTTGCCATTGGATTCGTGCTGGCTGCCCACGCAGCGACAGTACGAGGCGTAGTTACCGACGTCGGGGAAGCGTTCGATGTCGCCGGTCTCCAGCAATATGACGGTGGCCAGCACCTCGCCGATGCCCTCTACGGTTTTGAGCAACCGGTAACCAGGCTCGGTGCGGCAGTACTTCGCCAGCACCTTCTCCAGGCTGTCGATTTGTGCTTCGAGCGAGCGCATCACCGCAACGTTGGCTTTGATGCCCAACGCTTGCATCTCGCTCACCGACATTTTCGCCACATCCGCTTCCTGCAAGCGTTTGATGCTGTTGCTGCTGATGCGCCCGCCCGTGTAGCGCGACAGGCTGCTCTCAATGCTCAGAATCTGGGCCGTGCGCTGCTGCACCAGTTGCATGCGCTTTCTGGCCAGATCGCGAACCGCGCGTGCCTCCTTGGGCATGATGTGGCCTTCTGGCAGCAGCCCTAAGCGCAGCAGCTGCGCGAGCTGGCGCGCATCGGCTTCGTCCCCGCGGTGCTTGAGGCCATCATATTGTTTGATGGCGGCGGTGTTGGCCAAGTGAACGCGGTGTCCCACCTCCTGCAGACCATCAACCAGCCAATACGAGTTGTAAGTCGACTCGACCACTACGCCGCACAGCTCGGTGCGATGCATCTCAAGGGCTCGCAGCACTTGCGTCAAATCGTTGGGAAGACGTTTCGAATACCCCACGCGATCGGTCTCATCTGTAATCACCACTACGCTGTTGTTGCTGTGTAGGTCTATGCCACAATATTTCATGTCGCCCTCCATGAATAAAGTTGGTTCGCACCTTTACTTTATCCACTCCGGACTCCTCCGGGGGGAGGGCGGCTAGATGATTATCAGGTCTAACACATAGGGGTCATAACACATATAACACATAGGGGTCAGGTCTTGACATAGCTGTTTTGAGCGATTAGCGTTCGAGCATGGCCCGTCCGCTGAGAATCGAGTTTCCCGGTGCGATTTACCATCTCACCGCCCGCGGCAACGCACGCGCGGCGATTTATCACGATGATGCTGACCGCGAGCTGTTCCTGGACACCTTGGGCGAAGTGGTTACGCGCTTTGGCTGGCTGTGGCACGCCTACTGCCTGATGAACAACCACTACCACGTGCTTATCGAGACGCCCGAGGGCAATCTGTCCCCGGGCATGCGCCAGCTCAACGGCGTCTACACCCAGCGTTTCAACCGCCGGCATGCCCGCGTCGGCCATCTCCT
>JACMIM010000841.1 GCA_014381165.1 Roseiflexaceae bacterium | reverse complement strand
TAGCAAGCGAAAGTCCTGCAAATAATTGTTTTGTTGGTTGGTGCTTTGCACCAACCAACGAAACAAAAAAGATAGCTTTTCCATGCTGCCGCAGGCTGAAGTCGCCAACTGCGTGAGTCCTAGTTCTGTTAAAGGGGCGCGTGGAGGGCTGCTAGCAGGCGGGTTCGCCAGGATTCGACCGAGTCATAGCCTGCTAGCCGCTCGACCTGAAGCGCGGCAAACAGCTGATCGAGGCGTCGGCGGAGGCCAGCCCGTGAAAGATGCGCTGCGTGTGCCGCAGCGGCGATTGTTACGCCACAATGGAGTGCGAGCAGCAGCCGACCAAGATCATGGCGGTAGGGTATCAGCGTAGGGCACGGAACACCGATCCACACAGGCCCGCTTTGCTCCTGAACCGCGAGCGCGCCAAAGTAGCGAATACTGGTTGCAAGCGTCAAGGGGCTAACAGTGCATGCGACAACGGCAACAACGGCGGGGCAATCCATGAGTAGGCGCAGATATGCAACCGCCAGTGGGTCGACGATCGCGATCGTTGGCAGTGGCGTGCGCGACGGCCAATCAGGAACAGCACCACACGCTAACTGCTCTAAAACAGCGGCGAGTTCCACCACGCCCATGCCGCTTGTGTCGAGTAACACAGGTGGGCGCAACGCGGGCAGCGTTAGACCATCCTGAAGCAGCAAAATACGCGACAGCGTGCCCTCGTGATCGAGCATAGCACTCAACCTGCTGGTGGTGCGTGCCAGAATAGCAACGCCTGGAGCGGCACGGCGCTCTTCTGTAAAGGCCAACATGGGCCTGTCCTTTCTAAACCCACTAGCGCGTGGTGAGTGGCAAGTAGATTGCCTGCGTCGGGGCGGGCAGGGTCAGTTCGGGGTCGCCAAGAATGCCGAAAGAGAAGGCCAGATCGAGATCGCGCCCGGTCGCAGCCAGCGCCTTCAACCCCGCCAGATGCGCTGCACCAAGCGTCGAGCCAGCGCCAAGCGCAGGAACTACGCCCGCCAGCAGCTGCGTGTGGCCACGTTGAACGCCACTGCCTAATGGCGAAAGACTAGCGACGGTGCCACCACCCACGCGCAAGAGCAGGCGCTCGTCGATCGGCTGCAACGTGGGGTTGGCCCAATTTCCGCTCAGGCACGTCATGGCTAGCAGGATGGGCAACCGCGCCCCATTTGTACGTGCATCGGCGTCATACAGGCCGACCAGGTGCGGCGTGGCCGCGTCAGGATTCGTCCAGGCCCATTGCCAAAGTGAAGCGTGGCCGGTGTACATGAGCATTGCCGCGCCCGCATCCCACGCTTGAAACAGGCGCTGGCGGAAGGCCGTGGTGTCGGCCTGTGGCGTGTAGAAGAAGCGCTCCAGACGGTACGTGTCCGGCAGTGCGGCCAACGCAGCATCCGCCGTGGTGCTGAATGGGCCAGCCTGATCGGGCGTGCCGTTCAGCTCGAGATCGTTGTCAGCAATCGCCAGCATGGTCTGCCGCCAGGTGCCGCTCGGCGGCGCGATAAGCGCCTGAACGGTCTTGGCCACAACTATGTGGGCCTCGGCCAGCGTATGCACCGGCAGGCGACCAATAGGCAGATCAGGCACAACCTGCGTGCGAAGGTTGGTGCTGAGGCGTGCGTAGCACGAATCACAGGCGATTTCGCCGTATTTGGGGTCGCTATCGATCAAATATGGCGGAATAAATGTTATGTCACCCTGATTGGCCTGGGGGCGCATTCGCACATTGCCAGCCCCAACCAGCAGCACACTACGCGGCGCTAGCTGCCAGGACATAGCGGCACGGATGAAGTTGCGAATCGCCTCAGGCGAACGCTCGCCAAACGAAAACACATCGTAGATGTGCTGTACGTCGATCACGGCGACCGTGTGACCACGCGCCTGATGCGCAGCGACGAGCGGGGCCAGCGCGGGCAGAAAATCGCTGTGGCTAATGATCAGCGAGGTCGCGCCGGCCTGACCGGGCGCGGGGCCGCTGCGCAAATCGTGGAGGGCGGGCGTGGCGAGTGTGGGCGTGGGCAGCAGTGGCAGGGGTACGGCCACACTAGGCATGCGCAGTTGGTCGATCAGTACGGCATCTTCGGGCGTGCCGGTCGATGTCAGCGCGAGATCGAGCGTCACGTCTCCGGCAGGCAGCGCACGATTCAGCGTGATAGCGGCGATGCGCGGCCCACTGGTCGCGCCGTCATCCCAGGATGCTGCGCCCACAAGCTCGCCCTGGTGCCAAAGCTGCAGCTGATGCCCAGCGCGGCGCACGATTGGCGTCAAGGCCAACTCGACCAGCGTGCCAGCCGCCACGCCGCGCGGCAGCGAAAGCGTGATCGGCAGCGTTGCGCCCTGAGCGCGCAGTTCGCCGGCAAACCAGCGGTCGCCGCGTGTACTCAGAGCGGTGGACTGATAGACCTGATCGCGCTCCCAGACCAGCGGCGCTGTCAGCACGGCGGGCAACGTGATACGCGCGCCTAGCGTAGATTCGGACGTTACCCAGTAGACCGCCTCGCTGGTGGCGGGGCTGTCGCTGGGTTGAGCAATAAACTGAATCTCACCATCGCTGATCTGAATCGGCACCTCGATGCCCTGCCGCCGAATATGAATCAGGTTTGGCAGCCCGGCAGTAGGTAACGTTGCGAGCGGAATAACAACAAGGCCCAGCCGAGTAACACGCACGACAAACGGTCTCGCATCGCTGCTAGAGGCATACACGCGAGCTGGAACACACGGCAACGCCCATACTAGAACAAAGACAAACAGCAGTAATGAACCGCAGGTACGCACCATAACAACACCCCACGCTAGAAGTAAGTGGGAGTGTAGCTTCAGTCCATTACCAAGTTTGGTAGTACTACGTGGTATCGTAGAAGAAACGTCGAGCGCGTAAAGTGGAGGCGAACTAGTATCAGGAGAACGACAATGACAACTCACCGTGCGCCAGGGGCGCTTCCAGCGCTCAGCAATGCGCATCGCGAGCGGCTGCTTCAGATCATTTCCACACTCGAGACAACCGGGCTGGAAGACCACGAAGTAGGGCTGCTGCGTCAGCTTAGTGCCGACTTCGCGCGCTTTCGCGCGGCTATGCCACAGGAGGTTCGCGAGGCGCTTCAGGAGATCGATCAGAATGAGGCAGCGCTCCAGCAATCGGTGCCGGAACTACTCGGCCTGTGCCAGCAGTTTCAGCACACAACAGCAATCAACACTATCTGCGCAGCGCAACTGCTCGACGCGCCGGGCTTGCTCGTGCTCGCGCAACAGGCGCACGAATTGGCGCAGGTGGCCGCCGAGGTTGCCTTACGCGCCAAGCACCGGGCCGGGCTGCTCGCCAAGTAAACCATTGCCAGATAGTTAATCACGAAGACGCAAAGACACCAAGATCAGGAATATGTTTACCCGACCCTGGTGTCGTCGCATCTTCGTGGTTATGTGGGCTTGGCCCCGACTGCATGCTCTTTCGGCACGATGAACTTATAGCCCTGCTTCCACTCGGTGCCAACCATCTCGCCGCAGAGTTCGTTGGCAGCAGCAAGCTTCTGACGCAGCCGGTTGACGTGGACATCGACCGTGCGGGTGTTGCCCAGAAACGAGTAGCCCCAGACCCGC
>JACMIM010000840.1 GCA_014381165.1 Roseiflexaceae bacterium | reverse complement strand
GGCCTGGCGCCGCGGACGGCGATAGCCAATGCCTAAGAGACCGTGAAGCAAATAGTCGGGTCAGTCAATCACAACCCATCGGCACAAATGGCGGAAAGGCGCGTCAAAATCCGTAAGGGCCCGTGACCACACCAGTCTCGGTCACGATGGCTTTCACGAACCGCGCCGGGGTGACGTCGAAAACCGGATTGCGCGCCGCCACCCCCGCCGGCAGCATGCGCCGCCCGGCGATCACCGCAACCTCGTCGGGGTCGCGATACTCGATCGGGATGTGCGCGCCGTCGGGCGTGGAACGATCGACCGTGGTGCGGGGATCTGCCTGAAGTCGCCCGCACCACACCGCTTGATGTGAAGGTGGGCGATGTCGAGCAGTTCTGGGTGGCCGATGCACTGGCCGACGAGAATTATCAGGTCAGTGCGCGGCTGCGTTATGCTGGCCCGAATGTGCTGATGTACATCGACACCGCGTTCGACGCCGAAACACCGCAGGAGAATATCGAGCGGGCTGCGCAGGATTTCGAGCAGCGGATCTACCCGCGCAGCCAGGAGCTGTTTGGCCGTGAGCGCTCGCCCGGTGTCGACGGCGACCCACGCTTGACTATCCTCAACACCGATGTACGCGGCGCAGGCGGCTACTTTTCCTCAGCCGACGGCGTGACCACGCAGGTCAATCGGTTCAGCAACCAGCGCGACATGTTCGTGATCAGCGCCGGTGCCGACTGGATCGGCACCCCAGATTACAGCGCAACCCTGGCCCACGAATTCCAGCATATGATCGAGTGGAATGTGGCGCGGCGCAGCCCGAGCTGGTTCAACGAGGGCCTCTCGACCCTGTCTGAAGACTTGTTTGGTTATGTTGGGCAGAGCACAGCCGAGCTGCATCTTGCCGAGCCAGACATTCAGTTGACCGCCTGGGCGGCTGATTCGGCGACAACTGGCCGCCACTATGGCACGTCGAACCTGTTCATGCGCTATATTCACGAGCATTATGGCGGCGATGCTGTGCTGAGCGAACTAATTCAGTTGGACGCCGGCAACGACACCAGCGCCTTTGTCGCGGTGGCCCAGCGCACCAGGGCCGATATCGACAGTTTTGACGATATTGTTGCCGATTGGGCCGTGGCCAACACGCTGAACGACAGCGCAGTAGGCGATGGCCGCTTTGCGTATGCGTTGTTGCCAAGCACCATCGAGCCGGCCGAGGCCGGCGCGTCGGCAGCAGCCGATGTGGCGCAGTACGGCGCGGATTATCTGCAACTGCCGCGTGGCCCGACCGCGCTGCGCTTCGATGGTGCCGACACCGTGCCGCTGGTTGGCGCATTGCCCGCCGATGGCCGCTATGCCTGGTGGAGCAATGCTGGCGACGACAGCATCCAGACGCTGACGCGCGCGTTCGACCTGCGTTCGCTGCAGCAGGCAACGCTTCAGCTTTCGCTCTGGCACGAGATCGAGCTTAACTATGATTATGGCTATGCAGCCGTTTCGACGGACGATGGTGCGACCTGGACGACGCTTGCTGGCGGCACGACCACGACCGAAGACCCACAGGGCGCGAACCTTGGCGCGGGGCTGACTGGACTCAGCGGCGTGCCAGAGGCCGACATTCAGCAGGGCGAACGTGGGCGCTGGATCGAAGAGCAGCTGGACTTGACGCCATTCGTTGGCCAAGAGATTCTGCTGCGCTTTCTAATGGTAAGCGATGCGGCTGTAAGCGGCGCGGGCATGATGATCGACAACATTCGCATCCCCGAGCTGAACTATGTCGATGGAGTGGAGCAGGGCGATAGCGGCTGGCAGGCAAACGGCTTTGCCCGCGTCGACGGCGAACTACCGCAGCAGTGGGCGCTACGGCTGATTCGCCAGGGGCCAGGTGGCACCAGTGTCGAGCCGCTGCCAGTCGATTCGCAAGGGCGTACCGGGCTGGTGTTGCGCGAAGGCGAGCGCGGTGTGCTTGTGGTCATGGGTGCAACACCTTTCACCAGAGAGCGGGCGAGCTACACCTATCAGGTCGAGCAACGTTGATTCGGTCTGCCGCAGGGCCATGTCAACGTCCGATTGTCATCCGCAGATGACGCAGATTGCACAGATTGTTTTCCGGAATCTATGGAATCTGCGTCATCTGCGGATCATGTTTCACGCTTCAGCGACGTTGACATGACCCTGGGTCTGCCGTGTCTACCTTGACAAGGTCGGCGGCTTGTCATACACTGCCGCAGGTCAGAACACCATTGCACAGCAGGAGACATCCCTGTGAATATCATTCGAAACGTGCTTGCCGGGTCGGCGCTTGCGCTTGTATTGGTTGGCTGTGGCACAGGCGCGCCAGCTACTCAAACTGCTGTGCCAAGCACCAACACTACGCCAAATACTGAAACCACGGCATATCCAGTTCCATACTCGAACCCTACCCCTGAGGCATACCCGTCTCCAGGGACTGACCAGCCCGCTCCCACGCCCTAGCAGTCGTTCGGCGTTTCGACTGACGTGTGTATGGCCTATGGCGCTCGGCCTATGGTTTATTTGCCATTGGTATGCCTGTATTTGCGCTTGTAGTGCGAAAATGGTATACTACAACAGCTACAAAGACCGACGAAAAAAGTGGGCATCCCCCACTTTTTGTCTTGTTAGCGATACATTTTTAGAGCGGTTGCTCGTTGCGGATATAGGCGAGGTGCTCATGAAAAGCGATTTCTACGCGGCTATCTCACAGATTGCGGCTGAGCGCGGTATTCCTAAAGAAGCCATTATCGGTCAAGTTGAGAAGGCGCTCGTGACGGCTTACCGCCGGACGCTCGGCACGAATCCCCCGCCGATTGAGATAAATGTTCGCCTCGACACTGGCACTGGCTCCTGGCGCGTGTTTGCTGAAAAGCAAGTCGTCGACGAGGTTTTTGACGATCGTTTTGAAATCGAGGTCGAGAAGGCCAAACATTTCAAGGCTGATGTCGAAATTGGCGAGACGATTATGGTCGAAAGCACGCCGAATGACTTTGGCCGCATTGCCGCCCAGACCGCCAAACAGGTGGTGCTCCAGGGCATCAAAGAGGTCGAGCGCGAGCATGTGTATGGCGAGTACATGGAGCGCGAGGGCGAACTGATTACTGCCACGGTGCAGCGGATGGCTAAGGGCAATGTCATCCTTGAGATGGGTAAAGCCGAGGCGATTCTGCCGCCCAAGGAGCAGGTCGATGGCGACCGCTATTACCATGGCCAGCGGCTTAAAGTTTACATGATGGAGATTCGCCGCGAGGAGCGTGGCCCCCGCCTGATTGTCTCGCGGGCACATAAGAACTTAATCTTGCGGCTGTTCGAGATGGAGGTGCCAGAGATCTTCAATGGTACGGTCGAGATTAAATCGATCGCACGTGAGCCAGGGCTACGCACCAAGGCGGCTGTAGTGGCTCGCCAAGAAGGCATCGACCCGGTTGGCTCCTGTGTTGGCATGCGCGGCATCCGCATTCAGAATATTGTCAACGAGCTGAATGGCGAGAAGATCGACGTGGTGCAGTGGTCGAGCGACTCCAAGGAGTTCATTGCCAACGCGCTCTCGCCGGCTCAGGTGGTCGAGGTGCAGTTGCGCGATGACGATCACGCCGCAACGGTGATCGTGCCGGATAAACAGCTTTCGCTGGCGATTGGCAAGGAAGGCCAGAATGTGCGGCTAGCCGCGAAGCTGACCGGCTGGCGCATCGACATCAAGAGTGCCACAACGCTGCTGGACGAGGAGCGTACAGCAGCGGAGGCGCGCGAGGCCGCCGAACACGAGCAAATGGCCACCGAGGTGGCACTGGCTACAGCCAAGGTCGAATCGCGCAAAGTGCGGTCGGATGGCACGGTGCTTTACCTCAACAACAAGTATGGCCCGCTGGGCGATGTTCTGATCGGCGAGGACGTGCAACTGCGCGCCACGCCGTCGAAGATTTACATTTACCGCAGCGACCGCTTGATCGCCTCGTATATGCTTAACGAGGATGAGGACAAGGGCGAAGACGAGGAGTAATGCACCAGGCAACGTATGGTACGTTGTATTCTGCATTTTGCATCATGGCAACAAAGCTTCCACGCCAAAAACATATTCCGCAACGCACCTGCATTGTGTGCCGAACGACTGGTGCCAAGCGCGGCCTGATGCGCCTCGTGCGCGATGGGGAAGGCCGGGTGAGCTATGACGCGACCGGCAAGCGCGCAGGGCGAGGGGCATATCTGTGCCACCTGCCACAGTGTTGGGAGCAGGCGCTCAAGCGTGGCGCACTAGTGCGGGCGTTGCGCATCGAAGGGCTTCAAGCCGAGGATACAGAAGCGCTGCGTGAAATAGCGCAGCGGATAGTCGTGGAGGCGACCGGTATGGCGGCGTCGTGAATACTCAAGGACAGGCAGGAGCGCTTCAAGGAGCGCCACGGTTTCAAAACGCACCATTGCGTTTAAGCGTACAAGCCGCTCGAAATAGATAGATGGGTAGGGAGTCTTCTGCACCTCGCCGATAGTACGGCTCGCCGGCTTGACGCTAACGCACGCTCCATGCCCCTGTCAGAGCCGGCGGGAGGTTAGAGAATGACTTTGCGAGATATAACACACACCCCAGGCTGGCTTGCGCGTCTCGTCGCACCACTGCTGGCAATGAGCGACGGTGGCAACCGCAGTGGCGGCGGCGGCGGTGGCGGTCGGCCCGCTGGTGGCGGTGGCGGTAGTCGTCCCAGTGGCGGCGGTGGTGGCGGCGGTGGTGGTAGCCGTCCTAGCGGTGGTAATGGCGGCGGCGGCCCTAGTGGCGGCGGTGGCCCTAGTGGTGGCGGTCGACCTGCTGGCGGTGGTTCTAGCGGCGGTGGCTACGGCGGTGGTGGCGGTCGATTTCAAGGCTTAGTTTTTTTCGTGACCTCGGTTTAACGTCGTAAACGAGGGT
>JACMIM010000839.1 GCA_014381165.1 Roseiflexaceae bacterium | reverse complement strand
TTGTTTCCAATGGACCTTTGGTGGAACGCAGTTGGCGAATACCGCCTGCGGCCGAATGGAAAAGCTAGCTTTTTTGTCGCGCTATTTGGTGCAAGGCACAAAAGAGCGCAACAATTATTCGTTACTTGCTTGCCCGCTATAGGCGTCATGAAAGCGCTTTGGCAACTGCGTACCTTCTAGGAGCTAATGGAAAGCCGACTAAGTGATCACATCGTATCTCATATGATTTGGAACAGCAATACAACGTTAGAGCGATCTTTTGATACATGGTAGGACTTACGCAGTTGGCGATTTCAGCCTGCGGCAGCACGGAAAAGCTAGCTTTTTTGTTTCGTTTTTAGTGCGAAGCACTAAAAAACAAAACAATTATTCGATGTTCCCTTGCCCGCCGCAGGCGACATGAAAATCCTTGGGCAACTGCGTAACTCCTAACAGGGAATGAGCAGCATGCATAGCAGGTGTATAATAGCCGCTAGCAGGTCTACTGGCCGATAAGGAACGACATGGCATCATTGATGGGCGGGCTAGAGGCCGAGGCCTACGACCGCAATTACGGCGACCGCGCGCTGCTGGGCCGGATCGCCAGCTACTTCCGTCCGCATCTTGGCAAGGTGGCCCTGGTGGCCCTGATGGTCGTGCTGATCTCGCTTGGCGCGACGATCACGCCGATTATTATTGCGCGTGGCATCGAGACACTAACTGGCGACCCACAGACGCAACTGCTGCTGGGGCTAGCCGGGCTTGTAACCACGCTTGGCGTGCTGGGCTGGGGCTTTAACTTTGTGCGCCAAACCTTTGCGGCGCGGGCTGTCGGCGATGTCGTGCTGGCGCTGCGCCGCGACGCGCTGGCCGCTGTGCTGCGGCGCGACATGTCATTCTTCGACCAAAATGCCTCGGGCCGCATTGTTAGCCGAGTTGCGAATGACACGCAGGACTTCGCTACAGTGGTCACACTAACGGTCGATCTGATCAGCCAGTTAGTGTTGGTGCTGGTGATTGGCACAGTGATGCTGGTGCTGAACACGCGCCTGGCGCTGATCACGCTCGCGATTGGGCCGGTGGTGCTGCTTGTGGCGCTGGGCTTCCGCGTGCTGGCCCGCCGGGTCATGCGCCAGTCGCAGCGCGCCACAGCCGAGGTCAACACGATCGTGCAGGAAACGATCAGCGGCGCGGCGGTGGCCAAGAGCTTTCGCCAGGAGGCCTCGCTCTACGCCGATTTCGCGGCGACCAACGCGCTGGCCTACCGCATCCAGATTCAGCGCGTAGCTGTGTTCGGCTCGATCTTTCCGCTGCTGAATACGCTTGCCGGCATCGGCGTGGCCCTGGTGGTGTATGTCGGCGGGCTGTTTGTGCTGGACGGCAGCGTAAGTGTCAGCGAGTGGTACCTGTTCGTGCAAGGCCTGACGATCTTCTTCTACCCGATTTCCAGTATCGCCTCGTTCTGGAGCCAGTTTCAGCAGGGCCTGGCCGCCAGCGAGCGCGTGTTTGCGCTGGTGGATGCCGAGCCGACTGTGGTGCAGGTGGGTGACGACGATCCAGGCCGCCTGCGCGGCGAGATACGTTTCGAACGAGTGTGGTTTAGCTACGACGGCGAGGCTAGGGCCTGGGGGCTGGGGGCTGGGCAAACCGGCGAAGCTATAGATTCACAACCAACCAACCATCTGCCTTCGTCGTTAGCCCCCAGCCCCCAGCCCCTAGCCCCTAGCGCCTGGGTTCTTCACGACTTCTCGCTTGCCGTGGCCTCTGGCGAGTCGCTGGCAATTGTCGGGCACACCGGCGCGGGCAAATCCAGCCTGATGAAGCTGATCCTGCGCTTCTACGAGTTCCAGCAGGGCCAGCTCTTGGTCGATGGGCGGGATATTCGCAGCCTCGATCTGGAAGCCTACCGCCGCCAGATCGGGCTGGTGCCACAATCGCCGTTTCTGTTCTCGGGCACAGTCGCCGACAACATTCGCTACGGGCGTCCTGATGCCAGCGACGCCGAGGTAGCAGCTGCGGCGCGCAGCCTGGGCGATGGTAGCTGGATCGACGACCTGCCACAAGGCCTGCAAACCGATGTGGGCGAGCGTGGGGCGCGGCTTTCGCTTGGCCAGCGCCAGTTGGTGGCACTGGCGCGCGTGCTGTTCCAAAACCCGGCGGTGGTATTGCTCGACGAGGCCACCGCCAGCATCGACCCGCTGACCGAGGCGCAAATCCAGGCTGGCCTGAGCACGACGCTCGAAGGGCGCACCAGCATCATCATTGCCCACCGGCTCTCGACGGTTATCCACGCCGATCGTATCATTGTGTTGCGTCAGGGCCAGATCATCGAGCAAGGCACCCACGAGGAATTGCTCGCGCGCGGCGGCCACTACGCCGAACTATACGCAACGTATTTCCGCCACCAGGCCAGCGATTATCAGCCCGACGAAGAAGTTGAGGATTCAGGGTTCAGGGTTCAGGTGCCCCAATAGCCCGGTGCTTCAGTGCCGGGTCGAAATGTAGTTACGTGAAATCACAATTGTCACCCTCCCCGCTTCACATCGCACGGTCAGGGTTGCGCCTGCTCGTGACCGGCACAAGCTTGCTGATCGGCTATCTGGCGCTATTTCGCCCGCCAGCCTTTCCGCTGTGGTACATTCGCCTGGGTGTGACCGAGTGGGGCTACTGGTTGGCCCCGCTGCTGCTGCTGCCGCTGGTTGGCCCGGCCCGCCGGTTGCTCGGCTGGGCCAGTTGGCCGCTGGGTGCGGCGGTGCTGTTGGCCTGCGCGCCGCTGCTTCAGGCCCAGTTGCTGGCGCGCACATTGCCCACGCAGCTCGACGATGCGTTTGGCCAGCCCGTGCAGCGTGAACCAGCTACACGTAGCCCGCTGGTGGCCGCTGATCTATTTCGCGGCATCGCCGTGCCACAGGTTGCGCACGAGCGGCTGGTGTATGCCGAGCGCGACGGGCGGCAACTGAGCCTTGATCTGTACGCGCCGGAGCGCACCGCCAGTGCCAGCGCCGCACCATTGGTCGTTGTCATTCACGGCGGCTCATGGCAGAGCGGCGACAGCACGCAGCTGGCGGCGCTCAACCACTATTTGGTCGCGCAGGGCTATGCGGTGGCGGCATTGAACTACCGGCTGGCTCCGCAGCACCCATTCCCGGCGGCACGCGATGACGTGGTCGCCGCGCTGGCCTTTCTGAAAGAAAATGCCCCTGCGCACGGCATCGACGCTGGCCGGATCGTGTTGCTTGGCCGCTCGGCCGGGGCGCAGTTGGCCCTGCTTGCGGCCTACACCGCCGCCGATCCGGCGATTCGCGGCGTGGTCTCGTTCTATGGGCCGACCGACCTAATTTGGGGCTACGACCACCCGGTCAACCCGGCTGTGCTAGATTCACAGGGCACGCTGGAGGCCTACCTATCTGGCTCGCCCGAGCAGGTGCGCGAGACGTATTTGCGCGCCTCGCCCACCGAAGCAGTCGGCCCGACCACGCCGCCGACACTGCTGATCCACGGCGCGATGGATGAGATGGTGTTTCTAGAAAACAGCGAGCGGCTGGCTGCCAGGCTGGCCGAGGCAGGCCGCCCGCACCTGCTACTGGCCCTGCCCTGGGCCTCGCACGCCGCCGACGCTAATCTGAATGGGCCGAGCGGCCAGTTGAGCACCTACGCGATCGCGCGCTTTTTGGCAGCGGTGATGTGAGCGAAACACGGTGACGTGCCAATGACTGACGCGCCTTGCGGCGTCGCGCGCCTGCGTACCTCGTGTCAAGCGAACGCGAATTCCTCGATGTGTGCCCATGGCCCGCCGAGGC
>JACMIM010000838.1 GCA_014381165.1 Roseiflexaceae bacterium | reverse complement strand
CCGCAGCTCCCGCAGCTCCCGCAGCAGGAGCGGCAACCGCAGCCCCGGCAGCGGGCGGCTCCACTGGCCAAGCGGCTAGTGGTGAACCGATCCTAATCGGCATTGGCGTGGCCCAGACCAGCAATGTGGCCCTGCTTGGCCAGGAGCAAGTGATTGGCGCACAGCTCGCCGAGGAGTACTTCAATGCGAATGGCGGCGTGAACGGCCGACCGATCAAGCTGATCTACCAGGACACCGCCGGCGACGAGCAGGGCGCGATCAACGCTTTTAACTCGCTGATCGGCCAGAACGTGGTCGGTATCGTCGGCCCGACGCTTTCGCAGCAGGCCTTCGCCGCCGATCCGATCGCCGAAGCTGCGAAGATTCCCGTGCTGGCCCCCTCGAACACCGCCGCAGGCATCCCGCAGATCGGCGACTATATCGCGCGTGTGTCAGCCCCGGTAGCCGTAGTTGCGCCCAATGCCGTGGCCGCCGCGCTTGAGGTCAACCCCGACATCAAAACAGTCGCTGTGCTGTTCGCCCAGAACGACGCCTTCTCGAAGTCCGAAACTGGTACCTTCCAGCGAACCATCACCGACACGTATAAGCTGGAGCTACTGCCTGTGCAGAGCTTCCAGACCACCGATACCGACTTCACCACCCAGGCCACCAATGTGATCGCTGGCAACCCCGATTTGGTGATCATTTCCGGCCTGGCCGCCGATGGTGGCAACCTGATCAAGCAGCTGCGCGACCTTGGCTATACCGGCCTGATCATCGGCGGCAACGGCCTAAACACCGCCAATGTGTTCCCGGTCTGCCAGGCCCAGTGTGATGGTGTGCTGATCGCCCAGGCCTACAGCTATCAGACTGATTCGCCAATCAACAACGCCTTCCGCGAGGCCTACAAGGCCAAGCAGAGCAAAGAGCCGCCGCAGTTCAGCGCCCAGGCCTTCACTGGCGTGCAGGTGTTCGTCGAAGCATTGACCGCGCTCGACAGTGCCACGCCGCTCGCTGGCATGGATCTGGCCGCGCTGCGCACGGAGCTGAACACCCAAATCCTGGCTGGCAGCTATGAGACGCCGCTCGGCGCGCTCTCGTTCACCCCCGAGGGCGAGATCAACCAGGAGAACTTCTACGTCGCCCAGATAAAGATGAACGCCGACGGCCAGACTGGCAGCTTCCAGTTCGTGAAGTAGCCAGCAGCCAGCAGCCGGAAGTTAGAGCGCATGCTCTAGCTTCTGGCTGCTGGCTGCTGGATGGATTCTCCCCATGAATCTTACCGTTCTGCTCCAGCTGTTTCTCAATGGTCTGGCGATCGGCGGCATTTACGCGATCTTCGCGCTTGGCTACACGCTGGTCTTTTCGATCCTGCGGATTATCAATTTCGCACACGGTGCGATCTTTGCGCTTGGCGCGTATTTTACGTATCTGCTGACCGGCGCGGCGATCAACCCGAATGGCTTGCTTTCAAGCGTGCTGCGTGGCTTGTTTGGCGCGCCGGCCCTGCCGTTTGCGCTGCCATTTTGGGTGGCCATGATCAGCGGAGCGGCGCTGGCCGGGCTGTGTGGCGTTGGCATCGAGCGCGTGTTCTTCCGCCCGCTGCGCACCCGCAACGCCGACCCACTCCTGACGCTTGTGACCAGCCTGGGCGTGGCACTGGCGCTGGTCAACCTGATTCAGTACTTCTTTGGCGCAGAGACCTATAGTTACATGGCTAATCCGTTTGGCAACCTGCCGCCGGCCATCCGCTTTGGCGAGCTGCCCAACCTGATTATTATCCGCACGCCCCAGGTGATCATCTTCGCCGTTTCGATGGTGGTGGTAGTGCTGCTGACGCTGCTGATCAACCGCACCGTGACCGGCAAGGCGCTCCAGGCGATCGCCGAAGATGGCACGACCGCCTCGTTGCTCGGCATCAACACCGACCGGCTGGTGATGATTACGTTTTTCCTCAGCGGGCTGCTTGGCGGCCTTGCCGGAACACTGGTGGGCTACGGCTACAGCATTTCCGGCCCGTACTTTGGGATTGCCTTCGGTTTGAAGGGGCTGGCCGTGATCGTGCTCGGCGGGTTGGGCGACATCCCAGGTGCGGTGGTAGGCGGGCTGGTTATCGGTTTGGCCGAGGCGTTTGTGCCAGCGGAGTATGTGGCCTACAAGGACGCAGTGGCTTTTGCATTGCTGTTCGTGATGCTGCTTGCCCGCCCGCAAGGCCTGCTGGGCCGTGCCATCGTGCAGAAAGTGTAGGCACATGACAAGTTTTCTTGCAACCTACGGCTTTCTGATCGTCTCGATGGTGTTTGCGGCCATGCTTGGTCTTTCGCTGTACTTTCCGCTGATGGCCGGCCAGCTTTCGCTGGCTAGCCCGGGCTTCTATGCACTTGGTGGCTATGTTGCGGCGATCATTTCGACCCAGCCGTCTCTGGCTACCGAGGGGCGCTACCCATTAGGGCTGGTACTGCTGGAGATGCTGGTGGCTGGCCTGCTGTCTGGCGTGCTGGCGGTGCTGGTGGGCGTTCCGGCGCTGCGGCTGCGCGGTAT
>JACMIM010000837.1 GCA_014381165.1 Roseiflexaceae bacterium | reverse complement strand
TACTCTTTTCTTAGCAGTTTTTTGCGCAGCTGCGCAAAAAACTGCTAAGAAAAAAACAATTCCTTGCCCGCCGCAGGCGAAAAAGTCGCTTTAAGCGAAAGTCCTGATAATGTATCTTCCATCGCGGCGTTGCAGTACTCTGCTGGCCCTCCAACTCACGCAACCACTACCGTCGCTAGCGAATGCGGTAAGCACCGCACACCGGCATGTCCTTCGTCTACGTGCAAGTATGACCTGTCTCTGCAAACTCTGTCATCGTCCTGTCACCGACAAATGCAAACATCTCACGTAGGGGATAGTCCGTACAGATGTTCGCGCGCACAATGTTCGCATGATGGTATGCGGGCAGGCAGGAGGGGATATAAGCAACCGGTCGCCTCAGCTTGGTGGTCGTTGCTGAGGCGATATACCAGCGTTAGGGGAGTCGTGTCCTGGGCTGGGGCCGCAGGTCGAGCGCGGGGTGGGGCGTTTGGCGACCGGCCTCGCCGCACTTGACGACCTCCTCAGCGGGCTACCGCGCGGGCGAGTCGTTGAACTGATTGGCGCATGCTACAGTTTCCCATTAGGATGCGGTAAAACGCTGACCCGCCTTGTAAACAGCAGGTTCTCGGTTCGAGACCGAGTGCCGGCTCCAGCACCAGGACGGGGAGAAAGCTAACTTCTCCCCGTTTTTCTTTGCCCTCCGCACCGTTACGTGATTATGAATGCTACGATAAATCTGATAGATAATTGTGAATTGATTGCTGGTACGTAGGTAACAGTCTCATCATATTTCAGGAAACGCACATACCCGTATGCCAACTGAAAAGAAGAAAATTGTAACCAGACCTAGCCAGGCCACCCGCACATGTGTGTATGGTAGCATAGCCTTTGAACGGCGAAAAAGCCCACGCACAAACGAAGCAAGCGGCCCTGATCGATAAACGAAAGGTTAAGCGAAGGCCATTGCTATCCTGGTGTGCCGCCAGTATCATGCAAAGTAGCGCAAGACACAGCGAAGCGAGGGAGAAACGTGTGAGTGGAGCATGGCGTGATTGTGGCGTATTTGTTCGGCGTAACCTGCTGTTGATGGTGCTTGCACTTGGCGGCGTGCTGGGCCTAATGGTTCACAGCGGGCAGGTGTCCGCCCAGACCACGCCCTTATTTGCCTGGGAAACCATGGCTGCATCGCCACTCACGCGCTCGGAAGCGCAAGGACTTGCGGTGGGCGGGAAGCTGTATGTATTTGGTGGCTTCTACACGGATCGGCTCCAAGCTACAACTCGTTCTGATGCGTATAACCCGGCGACGAACACATGGACGCGCATTGCCGACATGCCAGAAGCGCTGACACATGCCGCCGTCGCCGCCGACGGCGCGCGCGTGTATGTAATCGGCGGGTATGTGGGCGATAACCCTGGCCCGTCGACGCCGCACGTCTGGGTTTACAATATCACGACCAACACCTGGGCTGCCGGGCCGGCGCTGCCGCGCGAACGTGGGGCTGGCGCAGCGGCGATTGTCGGGCGCAAATTGTACTTCTTCGGCGGGGCCACCCGCCCCGCTGGCACCAAAATTACTACCGACCAAGCCGACCATTATGTTCTCGATCTTGATGGCGGCACCACATGGCAGCGGGCAGCAGCGCTACTCAACCCACGCAACCATCTCGGCGGCGTGGCGCTCCAGAACAAAATCTATGCTATCGGCGGGCAGCACGGCCAAGCCGAAGCGACCACGGCGCAAGCCCAGGTCGATGTCTATGACCCCGCCACCGACCGCTGGACGCGCATCGCAGACCTGCCGCTGGCCCGTGGCCATATCAACGCCTCGACCTTTGTGGTATATCAAGGTCGACTGCTGATTGTCGGCGGCTCAACCAACGGCGGTTCGTCTGGTCTCTCTTCGTCCGCCGTCTCGCTCTACGATCCTGTCACGAACACCTGGCTCGCCCTGCCCGCGCTGCCGGGTGGCCGCAAGACGCCAGTTGCCGGGGTGATTGGCGATCAGCTGATTGTCACAACCGGCGCGGGTTCCAGCGCGACGACCACGACGACCTGGCGTGGCATCCTGTCCGGGCGTTGGGAAAAAGGCGCGGCTATGCCGGTTGCCCTGGGCGAAGTGGCTGGCGGTATCATCGGCTCGACGCTGTATGTGGTGGGCGAAAGCAGCGCGGCGACGCTGGCGTATGACCTTGGCACTAGTACCTGGCGCAGCACCAGTAGCTTTGCGCAGCGGCCATTGGTCGGCCACCACCACGCCGCCGAGGTCGTTGGTGGCAAGCTATATCTGTTTGGCGGGCTGGGCAGCGGCGGCGGCAAAGTTCAGATATTCGACCCACGGGCCAACCGCTGGACGCTGGGTGCCGACATGCCGTTTGCCACCGGCGCGGCTGCCTCGGCGCTGATTGGTGGCGAGGTGTATCTGGCCGGCGGGATTGTGGGCAGCAGCACCACCAGCCGGCTAGCCAGATACAGCCCGGCTAGCAACACCTGGACTGAATTGACGGCGATGCCGCAGGGCCGTAACCACGCTGCCGCCACCAGCGATGGCCAGAGGCTGTTTGTCTTTGGTGGGCGTGGGCCGGGCACGGGCGACTTCAATGGCGATGGTAACGTGGTGGCCAATGGCTTCGACACCGTCCAGGTGTACGATCCGGTCGCCAATACCTGGCGGTCGAGCGACAACGCGAACTCAGGTATTGCGCCGCTGCCGGTTGGCCGTGGCGGTATGGGCAAGGCAGTCTATGCGGGTGGCCAGTTTTATGTGCTGGGCGGCGAAACCAAGAATAGCACGGGCGCGACACCCAACAAGGTCTACAATCGGGTCGATATTTACAACCCGGTGACCAACACCTGGCGCACCGGCGCGCCCATGCCGACCGCTCGCCACGGTATCTTCCCGCTGCTTATCGGCGGGCGCATCTATGTGGCGGGCGGTGGCGTCGTAGCCGGTTTCTCGAAATCCAACCTGCTGGAGACCTATAACCCACTGCCAAGCGGCCCAGCGCCGACGCCAACCAGTACGAGTACACCAACGCCTGTGAGCACCGCGACGTACACACCCACCGCGACGAACGTGCCCGCAACGCCGACGCATACGCCGACGATCACCAGCACCACGACGCCCACCGCAACCGGCACATTGGCTGCGACAGACCAGGCCGCCATCCAGATCAATGCTGGCGGTGCGGCGCAGACAGTAGACGGCGTAAGCTGGAAAGCCTGCACCGCCATTGAAAGCTGTAGTGGCTATGTGAGCGGCGGCAGGAAATATGCCCAAAGCCCGGTACCCACGATCAACGGGGCGGTTGCACCAGCTAACGCTGCGATCTACCAAACTGAGTGGACAGGAGGCCAGGCCAGCGGCATTGCAGTAGGTCAGACCGCCTTCACATTTAACGTGCCAGTTTCAAATGGCGATTATTTGGTACGGCTACACTTCGCTGATAACAACAAGAATGCGCCCAACCAACGCCTGTTCGATGTTGCCATCGAGAGCACACAGGTGCTGAGTAATTTCGACATCTATGCCGAGGCTGGCGGCATGAACGTCGCAATTGTGCGCGAGTTCCCGGTGACAATTGGTGATAGCAGTGCGACAATCGCTTTTATTACCCGCAAGGAAAATGCCAAGATCAGCGGCATCGAAATTATTCCAGCCCCATCTGGCGTACCGACGCTAACGCCGACCAGCACCAGCACGCCGACAAACATTCCTACCGTGACAGTGCAAAGCCAGACTGTCGAAAGCTTCACGCTGATAAACGCCGATACCGATCAGCCGGTTGTGGGCTTCGACCCGCTGCCCGACGGCACGACGTTGAACTTGGCGACGCTGCCAACGCGCAACCTAAATATTCGCGCCAACACTGGCCTGGCGGCTGTCGGCAGCGTGCGGTTCTCGTATGATGCCAACGCCAACTACCGTACCGAGAACACCGCACCATACGCGCTTGCTGGAAATACCGCAAGCGACTACAGCGCCTGGACGCCAGCGCTTGGCGCGCACACGCTTGAGGCACTAGCCTATAGTGGCAGCAACGCAAGCGGTACGGCCAGCGCTGCGCTTATCATTAGCTTCACCGTGCTTGATGCGACCCCGACACCGGGCGATGTGGCAAATACGAGCGACAGCCAGATCGCCATTGTGCAGCTCGCCAATCTACAGCCACGGCTGACTCAGATCGAGGCTGGCGTGGCACTACCTAGGCAAGCGGCCTTTGTGATGGAGCAGAGCTTCTTGTGCCAAACTGATCTGGCGGTGGGCGCGCTTGGCGAGATTGTTTCCAACGCAGGGGCTCCGGTGGAAGCAACCGGGCGCTGATAGCGCGGCGCTAGATGTTGCGCCACAGGCCACTCCCGGCATGCTGTTTGCGTGGGAGGTGCGCTTCGCGCGGTTACAACTCATTCAGGGATGCTCTATCTTGGGTGCATCAGATACAGTTTTGTACAGGCACAGCGCTGGAACGTACAGTACGATCAGGGCTATAGTGATGCTGCAACGCGATCAGCGGGGCAGGTGCAGTACGATCTGTTGGACTGCGCTTTCAGAGCAACCAGAAGAAGGAGCACGTTGTATGTATTCTATCCCGCAAAAGCCCTCGAGCGCGTTTATTGCGGCCTCGTGGGCGGCACTCGCAGTCGGCTTCGTAGCCTTTCTGATTGGCTTATGGAACGCATCTATGCCATTGCATGAAAAGGGCTATTATTTCACAGTGTTGCTGTATGGCCTTTTCTCGGCAGTGTCCTTGCAAAAAAGCGTGCGCGATCAACTAGAAGGCACTCCTGTCACAGCGATTTACTTTGGCCTGTCCTGGACTTCAGTCATCCTGACAATTGTGCTTCTGGTGGTCGGGTTGTGGAATGCGTCGCTCAGTTTGAGCGAAAAAGGCTTCTACGGTATGGCATTCGTGCTTAGTTTGTTTGCGGCCATTACGGTTCAGAAGAACACCCGCGATTGCACGGTGAGCAATCACAACCGTGCGGCCCCGCACCAACTCGATGAAAGTCTAGGTGTTCTGAACGCATAATGCACCGTCGGAATACGGTCGAGTGGTACATCAACGGGAACCCGCTGTCCGTCTGTGTAGGTGGTAGAATCCCAGCAGTTGCAGGCATGTTACACCGCGTACTCCGCGTTCCCTGCGGTGGTTTGCTCACATTCTAGACACGGGCCAGGCGAAAGCCGAGAAACGCATTGCGCACGCCAGGGCCAAGCCGGAAGCGGCAGGCGCAGCGGGCGTAGCCATGTGGATTGGCGAAGCAGCCCCCGCGTAGGATGCGCCGCCCCGCCGTAGATGGCTGCTCGCGCCCGTCGTGGGCGGCGTAGGGGTACCGCGCGTCCAGTGAAGATGTCCACTCCCAGACATTGCCGCACATATCCAGGCAGCCAAACGGGCTGGCCCCCTGCGGGTACAGGCCTGCTGGTGTTGTGGTGGCAGGGCCGCCACTGGACGTGTTGGCCCTGGTGTTGTCCCAATCCTGGCCCCAGGGGAAAGCCCAGCCCTGCGTACCGCGCGCGGCCAATTCCCACTCGGCCTCGCTTGGCAGCCGGTAGGAAAGGGCTGAGGGCTGAGGGCTGAGGGCTGAGGGCTGAGGGCTGAGGGCTGAACGCAGCGCCGAGAACCAAGGCCGATGTGATCCATTGTTCTTTGCTGTTTGTTGTTTGCTCTCTGCTCTTTGCTCTTTGTTCTTTGTTCTTTGCTGTTTGCTCTCTGTTCTTTGTTCTTTGTTCTTTGTTCTTGCCGTCAGCCAGCTGCAGAACTGCCCCGCTTCCTCCCAGCTGACTTCGACCACCGGGTGATCACGCAATTCAGCGGGCGGTTGTGGGCCACGCCAGTACGCGGGGGCGGGCACCTCAGCTTCGGCCACGTAGGCCGCGTACAGCGCGTTGGTTACGGGTACCTGTGCGATCTCGAAGGCCGGCAGCACCAGTGTGTGCTGCGGCGATTCCTCGCGGTACGATTCGCGGGTGCCGCCATAGGCCTTGGCCAGCGCACTCAACTCGCGCTCGGGCGTGCCCATCAGGAACGCTGTAGAGGGAATGGTGATAAACGGCGGCAACAGATCGAAAAAATTCGTTATATCCATAGAAAGCCATGGTATCATCGATTACTGATCGAATGTCGTCATCAACAGCCCCATGGCCTAGGTGCCATTCCAAAGGGAGCCGCCTGTGACCACCGCACCGCCCGCGCAGCCGGACGATGACCTGGCCCGCCGTATTCGCGCCGAGATCGCCGCGCTGAAACCCTACGCCGAGGCGTTTGGCGTCGAGCGCCTGCGCGATGGCAGTTGGTTCAACGAGTTCATCCGCGCCATGTTGGAGCGCCACGTCGCCACTGTCGAGGCCGCCGGCGGGATTGGCTACTATCGCGCGCGCTTCCCCGGACTGAACAACGAGCAGATCATGGATCAACTGGTCGATCAGGCGACTACGGCGGCCACTATTGCGGGCGGCGCATCTGGCCTGGCTACCGCAGCCACGCTGGCCGCCGCCTTCGCCACCGCTGGGGTTAGCTTGCTGGCCGTGCCCGCCGTGGCCACGGCCGTGATCGCCGAGCTGCTGTACACCGCGCTGCTCCAGGTGCAGTTGGCTTATGATCTGGCGCGGCTGCACGGGTATCCGATCGACATCGACGCGCCCGAGGATATCTATAAAATATTTGCGCTGACTTATGGCGTGATCTACAGCGATGACCTGCCGCTGGCTGCCGACACGCAGCTTTCGCCCGAGTCGGCACGCAGCTTTGTGCAGGCGCTGGTGCGCGAAAACGCCGTCGTGCATCAGGAGGCCATGCAGCGCATGGGGCCAGAGATTGGGCGCAATATTGTCTGGCGGTCGCTGCTCAGCAACGCCGTGCCGTTGGTCGGTTCAGCCGGCTGGAACTACGTTGCCACTGTGCATATGGCCGATGTGGCCCGCCGCGAATTGCATGCGCTCAGCAGCCTGCGCACGGCGGCGATCGCGCTGGTGGCCAGCTTGCCGCCTGGCCAGGGTGCCCTGCTGTTGGCTGTCGAGGCTATGCTGGTAGTGGCCAGCGCCGACGGCCTGTTCGACAGCCATGAGCAGGAGGTGTTTCTTTGGGTTCTGCGCAGCATGAGCCTGCCGCCCGACGCCGAGGCTCAGATCGCGGCCTGGCCGATTACACTCGACCTGGACACAGTGGCTGGCCAGATCACGGCCCAGAGTGACCAAGCCTGGAAAGCGCGCCTGGCCGATAGTTTGCTGCTGGCCGCCGCCGCCGATGGCGAAACCAACGCCGCCGAACAACATGCGTTGGCACGCCTGCTGGACGCCTGTGGTCACCCGCTCGACCAGGCCGCGCTTGCTGCGCAGGTTGCCCTGTTCAGCCGCCCGCCGACAGCCACCGAGCAAGCTGGCGAATCGCTGCGCGAGGCCAGCGGCGAGGCGGCGCGCGGCATCGCCAAAGCAGGCCGCGCGATCGGCATGGCCACTTGGGCGT
>JACMIM010000836.1 GCA_014381165.1 Roseiflexaceae bacterium | reverse complement strand
GGCAATCGAGCGCGGCCTGGTTGAGCCGTGCGCCGTGGCAGGTTGGGCAGGTTTGTGAGGTGGTGAACGCTGTGAAGACCGCCCGGTTGCGCTCGGACATGGATGCTGTGTCTTTCTTAATGTACATCCGGGTGAAACGCTCGACCAGCCCTTCGTAATTCAGGTTCATGCCGAATTCGCCGGAGATTCGCACATCCGCGCCATGCAGCAGCGCTTGGAGTTTCTCGGCGGGGTAGTCGACAATTGGCTTGTCGTTATCGAACAGCCCCGAGAGCGTGTAGGTCTTCCAGATCCACTTACCGACCTTGAACTCCGGGTGCAGGATCGCGCCAGCATTGAGCGACTTACTGCGGTCGAGCAGGCGGTCGAGATCGAGTTGGACGGTCTTGCCAATGCCTTCGCACTCCAGGCACATGCCTTGCGGCGTGTTGAACGAGAAGGCGTAGCCTGGGCCTGCAGCGGGTTGGCCCACCTGCGCGAACAGCAGCCGCAACGACGCAGCAATATCGGTGTAGGTGCCGACTGTCGAACGCGCGCCGCCGCCGACCCGCTTCTGATCGATGACGATCGGCGCGTTCAGGTTTTCGATGCGGTCTACGTCCGGCTGGCCGTAGTGCGGTAGGAAGCCTTGCACGAAGGCGGTAAAGGTTTCGTTCAGTTGGCGCTGGGCCTCGGCGGCAATCGTGTCGAAGACCAGTGACGATTTGCCGGAGCCGGAGACACCGGTAAACACGGTGATCTGCTGCTTGGGAATGTTCAGCGAGATATCTTTGAGATTGTTTTCGCGGGCGCCGCGAACCTCGATGAACTGGCGTTCAGGCATGTACATCTCCTTGTATACTGGTGTGCGTGTGCAGCAGGCGAAACAAGCGCTGTATCACTCCTGCGGTGCATCTGAAATTGCACGTCGCGGCAGGAGCAGCATGAGCGCGGCAGCCACACCATAGCAGGCAATCTGCCACGGCAGGATAGCACTGAATGCCGCGCTGTAGGCGGCAAGCGGTGAGGCGGCGGCGGCGAAGGACGCGTTGAGTACATTGAAGAACAGTAAACCAAGGACAGCAACGCCCACAGCGCCGCCGACCTGGCTTACCGTGGTGAGGACACCTGAGGCAGCACCGGCATCTTTGGCAGGTACCCCGGCGAGGATGACGTTGACAAGCACGGGTGCGGTCAGCCCAATACCGAGGCCACCAACGAACAATGGGATAGCGAGCGCCCAGTAGGACGGGTTGGTGGCCTCGCCGACGACGAACAACAGCAGTGCCTGGGATGCGGCGAGCATAAGCGCACCGGACACGAGCAGTACGCGGCCAGCGCGGGTAGCAAACTGCACACCAATGCCGGAGGTGACGAGCGAGCCAATCGCATAAGGTAGGATGATCAAGCTGGTGTCGAGCGCAGTCCGCCCGGTGCCCAGTTGGAGGTAGAGCGAGAGTAGCAGGAAGAACGCGCCGATTGCCCCGAAGAACAGCAGCGAAATCAACAGCCCGCTGCTGAATGCGCGAACCTGGAGAAGCACCGGATTGAGGATGGGCTGGCCACCATGGGCGACCAGGTGCCGTTCGCGCATGATGAACGCGACAGCGGTGGGGATGGATAGAGCTAGCAGCACGAAGCTCCACCAGGGCCACCCCCAATCGGATCCCTGCACCAGTGGCAATAGCACAAGCACCGCCACCGATGCAGCCAATCCGGCACCGGGTAGGTCAAACTGCGTACCGCCCGGCGCGCGAGACTCAGGCAGCACCCAGGCTCCGACAATCAGCGTGACCGCGCCGATCACCACATTGACCCAGAAGATCGCCCGCCAACCCAGCCCGAACAGGTTGGCATCGGCAAGGAAGCCGCCCAGCAGTGGGCCGGCCACAGCAGCCAGACCGAGAACGGCACCGTAGGCACCGAATGCCTTTGCACGGGCTTCTGGCTCGAACGAAGAGCGGATAATGGCGAGGCTCTGGGGCAGCATCAGCCCTGTAGCGAGCCCTTGCAGCACGCGGGTGGCGATCAAGACCGCCATACTCGGTGCGAATGCACTGCCCACTGTGGCAAGTGTCGACCCAGCCAAACCGATAAGGAAGACACGGCGACGCCCGAACTGATCGCCGATTCGACCACCCGTGATCAGTGCGGCACCCAGAGCGAGCGTATAGCTCACGATCATCCACTGCAGTGCGGCATCGCTGCTCTGCAAATCTGTAGCAATGATTGGTGCTGCGATGCTGAGCATAGTGGCGTCGATCAGGTCCATGAAATCTGCCACCAGAACCACGGCAAGCGTAATCAGGAGCGAACGTGAAGAAGAAGCTGTATGAGGCCCCGAAATGGACACCGTCGAATCCTGCCTAGGCGAACCGGAAACATCCTTCTGCATCTGAACTCCCTCCTTGTCTTTGTGATATAATCTTGGAAAGAAGATATACTTGTATTTATAACTATCTTAATTAAATAAGATAATGAGATTATAAAGGGAGTTCGCTAGTATGTCAAGTCCTACCCCAGACCGAGCGCAGCTACTCAAAGCATTCAATCACCAGTCACAGTTGCTGGCTGCGACGATCGTGTTGTTCGAACAAGCGGTTGCCGACCAGTTGAACATCAGCATGACCCACATCCACTGTGCCAACATGCTGCGATTGATCGGGCCGATGACCGCTGGGCAACTTGCCGAACTCACCGGGCTGACGACTGGCGCGATCACGGGCATGATCGATCGGCTTGAACGAGCGGGGTATGTGCGGCGCGAAAGCGACCCGCATGATCGACGGCGGGTTGTCGTCCAGGCAAACAGCGAGGCGATGGAGCGCGACATTGGGCCGCTCTATACGCCGCTTGCGCTTGCCTCGGCGGCGCTGAATGCCCACTACAGCGATCACGAGTTAGCGCTGCTGGTGGATTACCTGACGCGC
>JACMIM010000835.1 GCA_014381165.1 Roseiflexaceae bacterium | reverse complement strand
TTGGGAATGTCGCTCAGAAAGCGTGAGGGCTGCGAGATGTTGGTGCGCCCGTAGGTGGTGCGCCGAAACGCATACAGCATGTACAGCCGCTGCTTGGCCCGCGTCGCGCCGACATAGAACAGCCGCCGCTCCTCGTCCAGCGCCTCGGCATCGTCCAGCGAGCGCGAGTGCGGCAGCAGCCCCTCCTCCAGGCCCATCAGGAACACCGCCGGGTACTCCAGCCCCTTGGCCTGGTGCAGCGTGATACAAGTGATCGCGTCGCGATCCTCCTTGACATCATCCACGTCCGCGACCAGCGCCACTTCCTCGAGAAAGGTCGCCAGCTGCGTCTCGCGCGGCATATTGACGTACTGCGCGGCCACGTTCTGAATTTCGACCACGTTATTCCAGCGGTCGTTGCCCTCGTCCTCGCCATACTCGCGAACCAACGCCTCCTGAAAGCCAACTCGCTCGAAGACCAGGTCGATCAGTTGGGAAAGTGACTGCTGCTGCTTGGCCTCGATCAGCTCGTCGATCAAGGCCAGAAACTTGAGCAGCTTGGCCTGGGTACGCGCGTCAAATGGCGCGGCCCACACGCCAGTGTACTCCTGCTCGGCGCGGGTTGGCAGCGGCTCGGCCATGCGCTGAAGCGCGGTGTAGACTGGCACGCTCATGCTGGCGGCGTAGCGATTCAGCTCGTCCTCGCTACGCGTGCCAATGCCACGGGCCGGCCAGTTCAGCACGCGCCCCAGACTGACACTATCAAAGGGATTGTGGGCGATCCGCAGGTAGGCCAGCGCGTCCTTGACCTCTTTGCGCTCATAGAAGCGCGTGCCGCCGACGATAATATAGCGCAGATTCTGGCCGATCAGCGCCTCCTCGACCGCGCGCGACTGCGCGTTGGTGCGGTACATAATCGCAATCTCGGACGGGCGGAACTCGCCGGAAGCTATCAGCCGCGCCGCCTCCGAGGCCGCCAGCCGCGCTTCCTCGTCCTGGTCGTAGCCCTCCTGGATGACCACCAGCGTGCCTTTGTCGTTCTCGGTCCAGAGCTGCTTGGGCCGCACGCGCTTGTTGCTACGGTTGATCACCGACTGTGCGACATCCAAAATCGATTGCGTCGAGCGATAGTTCTGCTCGAGCATGATCACTTTCGCCTCGGGGTAGTCGTTTTCGAACATGCGAATATTGCGAATATCAGCGCCACGGAAGGCGTACACGCTTTGATCCTCATCTCCGACGACAAATAGATTGCGGTATTTCGCCGAAAGCTGCTTGAGCAACAGATACTGAACGCGGTTGGTGTCCTGGTATTCGTCGGCCAGGATGTAGCGGTAGCGCTCCTGGTAGCGTTCCAGCACCGGCGGGTTCAGCTCGAACAGGCGCACCGTCTCGACCAGCAGATCGTCGAAATCGAGCGCATTGGATTCGCGCAGCAGCTGCTGGTAGCGCACGTAGCAGCGCGCCGCCACTTCGTCGAAGTAGTTGCGAGCCTGCTGGGCGAAGGCCTCGGCGTCGATGAACTCGTTCTTGGCGCTGGAAATCGCGCTGTGAATCGCCCGCGGCGCGAACTTCTTCTCGTCCAGGTTCAGCTCTTTCAGCACACGCTTCATCACGCGCTGCTGGTCGTCGCTGTCGTAGATCGTGAAATCGCGCTCGCGACCGTGATGAATGATATCGCGGCGCAGAAAGCGCACGCACACGCTGTGAAAGGTGCCTGCGGTCAGCGCCGCCGCCCGCCCGCTGCCCAACAACCCCTCGATCCGCTCCTTCATCTCGCGCGCGGCCTTGTTGGTGAAGGTCACGGCCAGAATATTGAATGGGTCGATGCCGGCGTGCTCGATCAGATGAGCAACGCGGCGGGTCAACACGCCGGTTTTACCCGAGCCGGGGCCAGCCAGCACCAACGTCGGCCCATTGACCGTCTGCACCGCCTCACGCTGGGCGGGATTCAGTCCTTCGAGAAGCGGAGAGGTCATGGTTGTATTCCTTGGAGCGGCACGGTGTATCGTGCCGTTGCAGCAGGCGGGCTCAAGCCCGCTGCTGGTATGCAAAACGCGCTGAAGCGCGTTGAGATGCTGCAACGCGCTTCAGCGCGTTTTGGCGTATCAGACGCCGGATTCATCCGGTGGCCGTGGTAGCGGCGCACACGGAGACACTCTCCTGGATTGTAGGATGGGGTGCGGGCGCTGTCAAGGGCATGGTATACTACATTTGTTCTTTTTGGAGAAACCTGGCTGCAATGACCAATCTTACGCGAACATCGGTTGCCGATCACGCCTTGTTCGACGAGCGGCTGAAGCATGTGCCGCTTTCGCCGGGGGTGTACCTGTGGAAAGATGCCACCGGCACCATTCTGTATGTCGGCAAATCCAAAGTGCTGCGCGACCGCATGCGCTCGTACCTTGGCTCGCCCAAGGGCCACAATGGCAAGACCCGCCGCCTGGTTGCGCAGATCGCCGATTTCGAGATCGTGCTGACCCAGAGCGAGCTGGAGGCGCTGCTGCTCGAGATGAACCTGATCAAGCAGCACCGGCCCAAATATAACATCCTGCTCAAGGACGACAAGGGCTACCCCTATATCAAGGTGACATTGCAAGAATCCTGGCCGCGTGTCTTCACCGTGCGCCAGGTCTTCAACGATGGCGCGCGCTACTTCGGCCCCTACGCCAGCGCCGGGGCGGCCCGCAGGCTGCTCAAGCAGCTCAATCAGCTGTTCGCCTTTCGCCCACCCTATGACTGCAAGGACGACAAGTTCAACCGCCACCGTAAGCTGGGCAAGCCCTGCATGTACTACGATATCAAGCGTTGCCTGGGGCCGTGTGTGCCGGAGCTGGTTTCAAAAGATGAGTACCGCCGCACGGTCGAGTCGGTTTGCCGCTTTCTCGAAGGCAAGTCCGAGCAGATCGTGCGCGACATCCGCCGCACCATGGAGGCCGCCGCCGAGGAAATGAACTTCGAGCGCGCCGCCTACTTGCGCGATCAGGTGCGCGATATCGAAAAGCTGACCGAGCGCCAGACAGTGCTTCGCAGCGTCGAGACCGATCAGGATGTGATCGCATTCGCCCGCGAGGAAGGATCGGCGGTGGTGCAGGTGTTCTACATTCGCGGCGGCAAGCTGATCGGCTCCGAGCCGTTTGCCCTGCAAAACACCGAGGACGAGGACGATCAGCAGCTGCTGACCCAGTTTCTGACCCAGTTCTATGACAGTGCCGCCGAGGTGCCGCCGAACATTCTGCTGGCCGACCACGTCGAGGAGCCGCTGATCATCGCCCAGTGGTTGCAACAGAAAAGCGGCCACAAGGTCGAGCTGACGGTGCCGCGCCGTGGCGACAAGCGCAACCTGATCGAGCTGGCCGAGCAGAACGCCCGCCAGAAGCTGGAGGAGCTGCGCCTGCAATGGCTCAACTCCGAGCAAAAAGCGGTCGCCTCGCTGGCCGAACTGCGCGATGTGCTGGGGCTGGACGCCATGCCCGCGCGGATCGAGTGCTACGACATTTCCAACACCCAGGGCACCAACGCCGTGGGCGCGCTGGTGGTGTTCGAGCATGGCGAGCCAAAAAAGAACCGCTACCGTAAATTCAAAATCAAGACCGTCGAGGGCGCGAACGATGTCGCCTCCATCCAGGAGGTGCTGCGCCGCCGCTTCAAGCGCGCCGCCGAGGTTGCGGGCGACGAACTGGTGCTGGAGGCTGGCGTGCAAAGCCCGCGAACCAACCCGTTTGGCGAGGTTGCGAGCGAGGCCGATGGGCTGCTGGAGCCAGCCGATAATCAGCCGGCGGACGACGATGGGCAGCCACCCGCTTCCACAGTCGCCGCCGATTCACCCAAGCTGGCCGAGGCTGCAGCCAAAGAGCAGCCGACCGACCCGACATGGGCCGAGCTGCCCGACCTGATTCTGATCGACGGCGGCGTGGGCCAGCTCAATGGCGCGCTCGCAGTGCTGCGCGAGCTGCGCTTTGACCACATTCCAACCGTCGGCGTGGTCAAGGGCGTCAACCGCGATCGCTTCGACCTATTGCAACCAGGTGGCGGTGAGCTGATCGTGCTGAAGCGCGACAGCGCGGCGCTGCGGCTGGTGCGCCAGATCGACGAGGAAACCGACCGCTTCGCCAAAGATTATCACCGCATGCTACGCAGCAAGGCTACATTCAAATCCAGCTTGGACGACATCCCTGGCATTGGCCCCAAGCGCAAAAAAGAGCTGCTCAAGCGCTTTGGTTCGCTCGACGGCATCCGCAAGGCTGCGATCGACGAATTAGCCGCCGTGCCCGGCATGACCCGCAAGGCCGCCGAGGAACTCAAGGCGTCGTTGTAGACCGTTAGAGCATTAGAGCGTTAGAGCGCTTTGCGCTTGGCTGCTTGCCCGCTTGCCAAACAGGAGCATGATGTGACCATTCCCAGCCCAGAAGCCCGTCGAAAGTTCCCAATTTGGATCATTTTTGTGATTGTCGGCGCAGTCCTGCTGACGCTGTGTGTTGGCGGGATCGCGGTTTTTGGTGTGTACAATGCACTCAGCCAAAACCTGCTACCGGCGAGCAGCCCGCCTGCGCTGTTCGTCGCCAGCGACGGCCAGAGCCAGGTGCGCGCTCCGGATAACTGGCAGGAACTGCCAGAACTGCACGACGATGCCGAGATTCGGATTGGCAATGAGGTTGGCGAAACCTACCTGATTGTATTGACCGAGGCGCGTGAGGATTTTGGCGAGCTGCCGCTTGACGAGTACATCGACCTGGTGACTGGCAGTTTCTCGGAAACGATCGAGAATGCCGAGTTCTCAGATGTCCGCACGCTGACCATCAATGGCATGGAGGCCCTCCAGCTCGACATCACTGGCACGGTCGATGCAACCGACATCAGCTATACAATCACCTGCGTGGCCGGCGAGACCAACTACTTTCAGCTGATCAACTGGACGCTGGCCGAACAGGCCGAGCGCAACCGCAGCTTGCTCGATGGCGTAATCACCAGCTTTGAGCAGCTGCCATAGAAGCTATGCAACAACCAACAGATCAATCAAAGCGACCGCGCTGGCTGCTGCCACTGCTTGGCTGTGGCATTGCTGTACTGTGTATTGTCGTGTTTGCTGGCAGCATTGGTGGATACCTGCTGTTCAATCAATCGGTGGCCTCCCGGTTCGATGCCGAGCGCTGGCGTCAGGCGACGATGGGCTGCGATTCGGACAATCCCCGGCTCGATATGTATAGCGATCTCCAAGCGCAACTGCTACGCGAACGGCCAACACGGGACGAGGTGATTGCATTGCTTGGCGATGAAGGGAGCGCAGAAACAGCCGGTACAAGCGATACGCTTAGTTACATGCTGGGGTACAACATCATTGATTGTGATTCGCTGCTGATCATCTTTGACAGCGAGGGGCGGGTGAGCGACGTGCGCTACTCCCAAGGCTAACGCACAAGCCAGCCCACTCGTGGGCTGAAGAAAGTGTATGATCAATCAGCAATCACTTGTTCAGCAAACGCGCGAGCAGTACCCTGAAGCGGTTGGCTACAGCAACCAGCTCACGTTTCGCTACAGCCTGCGGCAAATCGGCCTGCTGCTGCTGAAAGGCTTTGCGGGACTCATGATGTTGCGGGCAGGCTATATATTTTGGACTGGCGGGTGGCGCGACCGACGTTCGCCGAGAATTCGAACTCGCCGGTCGATTCGCGGTCGTTCCCGATGCTGGCGGCGCAGTTGGTCGAGATTCTGCGGTTGAAGCCCCAGTT
>JACMIM010000834.1 GCA_014381165.1 Roseiflexaceae bacterium | reverse complement strand
GCCGCGCGTGCATATCGGCATAGTTCCGCACTACGGCGGCGTGCTGCTGCACGCCAACGTGATCACTGTGGTGGATGAGCCAGCACTGCCGCACACGCGCGGCGTGCTGCCTGCCAACGCGCGCCTGGAGCCCTTTATCCCCTTCGACCAGATCATGCCGCACGTTGATGTGATGATCACCAACGGCGGCTATGGCGGGGTGCAGTTCGCGCTGGCGCATGGCGTGCCGCTGGTGGTGGCTGGCACCACCGAGGAGAAGCCCGAGATCGCCGCGCGCGTGGCCTGGAGCGACGCGGGCATCAACCTCAAGGCTAAAAGCCCGACGACCGAGCAGATCCGCACCGCCGTGCGGTCGATCCTGGCCGACCCGCGCTACCGCCAAAACGCGCAGAGCATCGGGGCCGACTACGCGCGCCACAACGCGCCCGAGGAGGCTGCGGTGCTGCTAGAGCGGCTGGCTGCAACCGGCCAGCCCGTGCTGCGCGGCGCGCCAGTAGGTTCGTCGCTGCCACTGCACACAGAAACGGCCATCACCCGCTAACCTATCGCATCCAACGTTTTACGCGCCGCAGGGCGTTGAACCGCGCGCCGCACGAAAGCAGTGTGCGTTCGTGCGACGCAATAGTTGAGACACCGATTTTAGGAAGGAGCACTGTCTTGAACCGTATTCACATCGCTGGCCTCGCGGCCATGCTTGGCGGGGTCGCACTTTTTGCCGATCTTGCACTGCGACTGTTCAGTGGGTTTGGCCCCGCGTACTTCATTCTGGCCGTGCCGATGGCGCTTTGCCTGGCGGGTGCCCCGCTCGGGCTGCGGATGCTGAGCGTGGTTGCTGCCGGTTGGCGCAATATCCTTGCCTGGAGCGGCACTGCGATCACGCTGTTGGGCGTCGCGCTCTGGCTGATCGCCTTTGTCACGCTGTTCTTCAACCCGGCGGCGGCTTTTACACAGCGCCTGACGCCTGGCGGATCGCTGCTGCTGGCGGTTGGCATGGTGGTGCTGGGCGTCGCAGTGCTCGCGTCGCGGCGCCTGCCAGGCTGGCGCAGGTTTGCGCCGCTCGCCGTCGGCCTGTACTTCCCGCTACAGCTGGTTTTCCAGCTCGCCTTCTTTCTAAACGGACGCGATGGCGCTCCAGGGCCGAATGGCGCGCTTCTGGGGGCGTGGGGCTTGCTGTGGGCGCTCGTTGGTTACGGCATCTTCACGAGCGCACAACCTACCAAACGCGGCAGCATGACTCAGGCGGTGCGTACATCGGTTTAAGTAAACTGACAGAACTTCTCGGGCGCGGTGTAGCTACACCCGAGAAGCAAACGAGGGCGGCGCGCTTTGGGAGCGCGCTTCTCGCCTACCTAATTCATCATCAAGGAAACCGTTATGGATATGCACCACAAAACCGTGCTGGTCACCGGCGCCAGCGCTGGCATTGGGTTCGCGACAGCGGTGGGCTTGGCCCGCATGGGCGCCCACGTAATTCTGGTGGCCCGTGATCGTGCGCGCGGCGAGGCGTCCTGCG
>JACMIM010000833.1 GCA_014381165.1 Roseiflexaceae bacterium | reverse complement strand
GTGGCCGCAGCCGACAAGCGCGCGGGCAATCGGCAGTTCAGGATTGACATGCCTAGTATTAGATTGATGCTGCCGCCTGCCGTGTACGCTCGGCCACTGCCGCCTGGCGCAGCACGGGCTGCTTGGTGGCCGCCAGCTGTTCCAGCAGCGCCGCCGCACCCTGCGGCGCATTATGCTGGGCGTAATCGGCCTGGATGCGCCGGGCGTTGTAACGGTAGTGCGGGCTGTCGAGCGCGTCGCGCACGGCGTTGCGTATCTGCTCGGGCGTTGGCGCTTTGGTTTTCAGGTTGATACCCGCGCCGCTCCAGGCTACTCGCGCGGCGATCTCGGGCTTCTCCTCGGTGGTGCCCGCCACGATCAGCGGGACACCATGGGCCAGCGCGAACTGCACGCCGCCATAGCCGCCATTGGTCAGCATCACATCCACACGCGGCAGCAGAGCGGCAAACGGCACAAACGGCACCACGCGGGCGTTAGCCGGAACCTCGACGCCCAGGCTTTCGGCGGGCGCGCCGCCAGTCGTGGCGATCACCAGCACGTCCATGCCAGCCAGGGCCTGAAGCGTCGGCACGATCAGGTCGTTCAGCTCGGTTGCGATCGTGCCCTGGTTGACAAGCACCACCGGCTTGCCTGCATCCAGATCACCCCACCAGGCCGGCGGCGCGAAGTCGGGCGGCGTTTCGGGCAGCAGCGGGCCGATGAAATGCACCTGCTCGGGCAGATCGCTACGCGGGTACTCGAACGACGGTGTGCTGGCCTGAAGATACAGAAACGGCGAAAACGCATCGAGTGCGCCGCCGCGCAGGGGCGGCGCGCCAAGCTGTGCGCGTAAGCCATTGGCATGAGCATTCACATCGCGGAACAGCAGCTGCTGGAAGGCCGTGTGCAGGACTTGGTTGCGCACTCGGCCGAATGGTGAACTATCGGGCGGCAGCGCCAGGCCGAATGGGGCCGTGTCACGGCTTTTCACGGTTAGCGCGGAAATGCCATAATGGGCGTAGACCGGGTCGACGCCGGGGCGCAGCGCGCCAACGCCCATGAAACCAGGGTCGGCCAGGATGACGTCGGTGGGGAAATCCCGCACGATCTTGCGCAGTTCGGCCACCTGCGTGGGCATGGCGTCGAGAAACACATGCTTGATATCCCACTTCATGCCAGCCAGGCCGGTCAGCCCTTTGCGTCCGGGGTAGCGGGTGTCGAGATCTTGGCCATTGTCGTCGAGCGTTTCGTGCATTGGCAGAAAGCGCGCCCCAGTCGCCGCGATCCTGCTTTGAAAGGCTCGGCCGGCGTACCAGCGTACCTCGTGGCCACGCTGCACCAGCGCGTGGGCGATCGGCAGGCCAGGGTTGACGTGCCCAGGAACAGGCACGGTAGCAATTAGAAATCGTGACATCAAAGGTCTCCTTGATAGCGTAGATATGGAAACTATCCACGCGTAAAACATCACACTGCGATAGGCCCACTACAGTTAGGATGTACGCAGTTGCCCAATATCGTTCATTTCGCCTGCGGCGGGGGTGGAAATACCTCATGATTGTTTCGGTTTTTGGCGCAAAGCCAAAAACCGAAACAAAAAAGATAGAGCTTCCAGGCTGCCGCAGGCAGGAACCGCCAACCGCGTAAGTCCTAACACTGTCGCCGTCGGGCGGCACTGCTCACGCGGGCGTATTGATCAGCCGTAGAAAATCGAGCAAATGGGCGAGCACGGCGAAGCTCCAGCGTTCACCCGTCTGAATCTGCTCGACCTCGCCGTGCCACACGCCACCCGGCTGATCGCGCCACATCCTCACCACAAACGACATGTAGCCATCAGGCTGCATAGCCCCTCCCGCGCCAGACATTGGCCTGTACGACTCGCGGCCAGCGCCGCAGCGGCAGCAGCGATAGGGCTACAATAAAGGTCGCATGTATACAAAATGTCAACATGGGGAATAGCTCGAGGAAAAGAAGTGGTTAAGATCAGAAGACTGGGACAAAAAACACAGTGGCGACGCATGATCGTGCGTCGCCACTGTGTGCGCGGGCTAGAAGCCTGCTGATAGAGCAATCCTAGCGGATTTGTGAAATAAGAAGGGGGTTTTCTTGGGGGCTGCGCCCCCAAACCCCCGCTTTGTGCGAATAGTGGTGGCGCACTATGCGCGTGGCCGCTGCACCCATGTGCGCGCCTCGGCGATCGCTTGCTCCGCGGAAAGGCCACGGCCCGATTGCCAAGCCGCCGCGATGGCGTGCGCGGCAAGCTGGGCGCGAACGCTGGTCAGAATGCGCTCATACAGCGGTTGTTCCAGCAGCGACCGCGCAACCGGACCTGTTTCGCGCAGGGCTTCGGCAGTTCCAAGCAGCCGTGCGGCACGCTCCGGCTGCAGCTGCATACTCAGCACGCCCGCGATACCCTCCAGCGCAGCTGGCGCGATCGAGTGTGCCCCGCCCTGAGGAGCCTCGTCCAGGCTTTCCAGAAAGTGCTGTGCGGCCTGCTGATACTGCGCCTGCTGGTAGCGTAACAGCCCAAAGTACAGCAGCGTCCAACCGATCGCCATGGTTGCGTTCATCTCGCGCTGCTGGCGGAACGCCTGGGTCAGCAGCGCGTCCGCGCGGGCAAGATCGCCGGTGAGCGCCAACACTTGGCCCAACGCCGAGAGCGCCATGGATTCGACAATCTTCATGTTGTGCTGGCGCGTGATCACAAGACACTCTTCATACAGCGCAATGCCGCGCTCGATATCCCCACCCTGGCTTATCAAAATGTTCGCCAGCATGTAGCAGGCATTCGACACCTGAATTGGCAGCGCGATCTGGCGGGCCACGGCCAGCGATTCTTCCAGCGCAGCTTTCGCACACGCGGCATCACCCTGGCGCGAATGTATCGTGCCCAGCCCGAGCAGGGCATTCGCGCGCGGCTTCAGCAGCGACAAATCGCGGGCCAACTGGAGCGCCTCCTGGTATAGCTCCAGCGCAGCGCTTGGATCGCCAGCTACCGTTGCAAACAACCCTGTCCAGTTCACGGCGTCGGCGCGCGCCGCGCTGCGTACCTGCGCACTGTGGGCAATCACCTGCTCGAGCCACCAGCGGCCCTCGCTGATCCAGTCGCGCCAGTACCAGAAGCGTGCCAGCACCAGGCTCAGCGCCAACGCGCGGTCGGCCTCGCCGTCATGGTTGAGATACCAGCGCAGCGCCACACGCAAGTTACCAAGCTCGCGCTCGACGTTGGCAAGCCATTCCGGCACATTGAAGTCCCATGGTTCGACCAGCGCGAGAAAAGCGTCGGCGTGGGCTTGGTGTGTGGCATCGGGGCTGCCACGCTGGTGCAACTGCTCGGCGGCGAACTCGCGGATGGTTTCCAACATACGAAAGCGCACATCACCATCGTCGCTGGTGATAACCTCAATCAGGCTTTTATCGGCCAGCGCGCTCATCAGGTCGAGCGCGCTGGTGTCGGCGTGGCCAAGCCGCTCGTGCAGCGATTCGACCGTCGCAAGCGACCAACTGCCGACAAACACGCCGCAGCGCTCGAACCAGACCTGCTCATCGTGATCGAGCAGGCGGTAGCTCCAGTCGATCATGGCGCGCAGCGTCTGCTGGCGGTTCGGAAGATCGCGCGCACCGTTGGTCAGCACTGCCAGCCGCCGGTCGAGACGGCGCAGCATATCGCGCGGGGCGAGCAGCTTCAGGCGGGCGGCGGCCAGCTCGATCGCCAGCGGCAGCCCGTCCAGCCGCACGCAGATTTCGGCAAGTTCAGCAGCATTCTCGTCGTTCAGCTGAAAGCGCGCATTGACCGCGTGGGTGCGGGCCAGCAGCAAGGCCATCGAAGGAATGGTCGCAAGCAGAGCATTCTCAGGCAGGTGCGCAAGATCAGGCAGCGGCAGCGGTGGCACGACCAGCGTATGCTCACCTTGTACATGCAGCGCCGCCCGGCTGGTGGCCAGAATGTGCAGATCCGGTGCAGCGGCGAGCAGCGCGGCGATCTGCGGCCCCGCAGTCACGAGATGCTCGCAATTGTCCAGCACCAGCAGCATGTGCTTTTCGCGCAGGTATTCACTCAGCGCCGCCAGGCTGTCCTGCTTCAGCCCACAGGCCTGGGCTACTGCTTGCACGACGAACGCCGGATCGCGCAGTGGGGCAAGTGCGACAAACACCGCGCCGTGGGCAAACAGATCGGCGATATCCCACGCAATCTGCAAACCCAGCCGCGTTTTGCCGCTGCCGCCGGGGCCACACAGCGTCAGCAGGCGCACGGTCGGGTCGATCAGCATGGCGTCGGCTTGGGCGAGCAGTTCCGCGCGGCCAATCAGCGGCGTTGGCGCGACCGGTAGTGTCGGATGCGTCTTCGGCGCACCGCCAGGCGGAGGGGCTGCAGGTACGGCCAGCGCCCGGCCCGACATAGCGCGCATGGGCGGTTCGGTTGCACGGCCATCGCGCACGGATTCGTACAACTCACGAGTTTCGGGCAGTGGGCTGACGCCAAGTTCACGCTCAAGCACCAGCACACAGCGCTCGAACTGGCGCAACGCCCGCGATCGATCGCCAAACAGGTCGTACAGTTCGATCAGGCGGCGGTGCATCTCTTCGGCGAGTTCGTCCGCCGCTAGCGCGCGCTCCGCGACCTCGATGGCCTGCCCATACTCGCGTTGCGCGGTGTAGGCATCGACCAGCAGCGCCAGCGCGTCGAGATAGCGCCGCTCCCAGCTGCGGCGCTCCTGCTCGGCCCAGCTATCGAATTCCAGGCTGGCAGGCAGCGAAAAGCCATCAAGAAATGGCCCGCTGTAGAGATCGACCGCCTGGGCCAGCTGCGTCATGTTGCGGCTCGCCGGGGCGGCCGAGATAGCCTGGCTGAACACGATCGTGTCCACACTGGCCTGGGCGTGATCGAGCTGAATGGCATCGTGCTGGGCCAGCAGCAGCTCAGGTATGGGCAGCGCCTGGCGCAGCTGATTGAGCAGCACCGTCAGATAGCGGCGCGCGGTCGCCTCGGGCGTGTCGGGCCAGAGCAGAAAGCACAGCTGCTCGCGGGCAACCGGCTGCGACGAGCTGGCGAGGCGGAACACAACGGCGCGCAGCTGCTTGCGCGGCAGCGCCAGAACCTGCTGGCCGGTGTGCAGCTGCGGCGAGCCAAACAGCGCAATCTGAAGGGTTGCAGCTGGTGGAGCCTCGCGCACAGGTGCAAGCAGCATGGTATGCATGCGTAACATATTCCTTATGAGGTGCAGCGCACCTGGTGATCAGCGTTGTGGTGCAGAGCGGTGCGCCTGTACTATACCAATCAAGCCTGCAGTTGAGATCAGCCACATGATGGATGTGCGCGCCGGATCGGCAGCGCCGACAGGTAGAACGCGCGGAACACACGAATTCGTGAACGCGCTTCGCCACATCCGCCCGGCGGCTGAAGCCGCGGGCTAGCAGTACGAAGCCCGCTGCGGCGGGCTAAACCATCGTCCTCAGCCCGCGTAGGCGGGCTTCGTACACCCAGCCAGCGGCTTCCGCCGCGCGGCTACCGGAAGAGCGCATATTCCTGTTATACGCACTGTACAAATGCTAGAAACGCGCTATACTGCTTCTGTGATGTATTTCACAAGAAGGAATGCAGCATGCCCGACTGGACGTACCACACGATGTTTCGCCCGCTGCTGTTCCAGCTTGCTCCACAGCAAGCCCGTTCGCTTACACTAGCTGCGCTTCACGCGCTTGGCAGCGCACATTTCGGCCCCGCGCTGATAGGCCTGATGGGGCATATGCGCCCTGCACCATCGCTCGAAACACGGGCACTCGGCATCACGTTTCCCAGCCCGATTGTTGTGAGTGCCGATCTCCCAGGCAACCAGCAGGCACTTGCGGCGCTTGCGCGCTTTGGCGTTGGCGCAGTCGAGGTTGGCCCAGTTGCACAGCGTGGCTGCCAGCACAAACAGGCGCTTGCCCGCCAGCCGGCGCTCCAGGCGATCTCGCTTGCGCCAAGCGACGTGATCGCCGCAGCGGAGCTTGCCGACTCATTACAGCGGACGGGGCCTGTACCGGCTCGCGTCGGTATTCGCCTTGGCCACGCGCCCGATTCAGCTGCAATGGCTGCGGCAGCGGAGCGCGTTGCACTGATCGGCCAGCTTGCACCACTTGCCGATTATTTCACGCTTGCCCCGCCGCCAGCGGCATGGTCGCCAGCAGCGTGGCGCGCGCATCTTGACATGGTGATGGCCGCAGCAGCAGGCGCGGGGCGGCCAGTTTTGGTGGGAATCTTCGCCGACACGGATGTGACCGCATGGCTTGACCCAGCTATCGCGGCTGGTATCGCAGGCGTGGTTATCTGTGGCGGCGTGCGTGCGCCCGACGGCCACACGCAGCTCGGTGCGCCAGCCCGCACGGCGGCACTGCGCGCCGTCCGCAGCATCCGCCAGCGCTGGGGCGATACACTGGTAATTCTGGCTGGTGGGGGCGTGCTCACGCCGCGTGACGCACTGGCGCTACTCGACGCTGGTGCCAATTTCGTTCAGCTCGACGCGGGGCTGGTCTACAGTGGGCCAGGGCTGCCCAAACGCATCAACGAGACATTGCGCAGCCAGCGTGAGCCAGGGCCGAGTGCGCCACCAGCAGCAAGCGCCCAGCATTGGCACCAGGCGCACTGGTGGATGCTGCTGCTTGGTCTTGGCATGATCGTGAGTGGTGCCGCCGCCTGGCTTGTCGCAGCAACCTACGTTATCCTGCCCTACGATGAGTCATTCGTCGGGTTGGCGCGCGCGCAGATCATCGCGCTCAATGCGCGCCTGTTGCCGTTTATGGCCCACGACCGCATCTCCTTAGCTGGAACCATGGTCTCGATCGGCGTGCTCTACAGCCAGCTCGCCTGGCACGGGCTGCGGCGGCAGGTGCATTGGGCCGCGCAAACCATCGCGGCCTCGGCAACCGTCGGGTTCTTGAGCTTTTTTCTGTTCGTGGGCTATGGCTACTTCGATCCGCTGCACGCCGCGCTCACGCTGCTGCTGCTGCCATTGTTCTTGCTTGGGCTGCGTGGCCGCGCCACAGCACCACCACAGGTCGCAGCCCCCGACCTCGACAACGACCGCGCCTGGCGCTTGGCGCAGTGGGGCCAACTCGGCATTGTCGGCCTGGGCCTGGGGCTGATCGGGGCCGGGGCGACGATCGCCTATGTCGGTGTCACCACGGTGTTCGTGCCGGAGGATCTGGCCTTTCTTTGCACCACACCGGCGGCGCTTCAGGCGGCAAACACACGATTGCTGGCCATGATCGCCCACGACCGCGCGGGCTTTGGCGGGGCGCTGGTTTCGAATGGCGTGGGCGTACTGCTGCTGGGCCTGTGGGGAATCCGGCGCGGCGCGCGCTGGGTCTGGTGGACGCTGCTTGGTGCTGGCATGCCCGGCTTTGTGGCCGCGCTTGGCGTTCACGCCGTTGTTGGCTATCTCAATCTTATCCATCTATTGCCGGGAATCTTGGGATTCACTGTGTATGTTGGCAGCCTTGTGCTGCTGTTTCCGTACATGCGCCGCCGCCCCTCGCTGCCAAAAGCCTAGGATCGCTTCATCTGGTGGGTGCGCCACCCTGCCTCACATATAGACTGCTGCTGGCCGATCGACGAACGATCTGGCAAATTGCAGATAGGCGTAGACATCGGCAAAGCTGCTGACCATGCCAAGCGAGGCTCGCAGCGCTCCGGTCATTTTGCCGTCGATGCCCTGCAAGAACTGCGCGAAGCTCAACTGATCTTGGTTGTGAAAGCAGGCGGCCAGATGCTCGCGCGTGAGGCCCAGCGCGACTTCGCGCGCGCCAGGGTTGCAGTGGCAGCCGGCCCGCAGCGAGATACGCTGGCTGTTGGCCAATTCCTCGATGCGGTAGCAGTCGAGCGCACACCCGTCGGGGTCGAAGAAGTTGACCAGCACCGTTCCACCACGCCGATCGACGCTGGCGGGGCCATACAGCTGTATGACCGGACGACCATTGCTATGCCGCAGCGCCACAAGCTGCTCGATCAGCCAACCAGTCAGCGCCATCACGCGCGTGTGAATGACATCGATGCCAACCGACTCGATCAGGTCGAGGCCGCGCTCGACTGCCGGGATGCTCAAGTAGTTGACCGTGCCGTCCTCGAAGCTGGCCGGGCCGGGTGCCAAGTAGTGTCCGTCGGCCACCACCGAGGAGAACGTGAGCGTACCGCCGGCGTACCAAGGCCGCCGTAGCTTCTGTGCCGCGCCGTGCCGTACCAGCAGGCAACCGATGCCGGTTGGGTAGCCGAATATTTTGTAGAACGAGATGTCCACAAAGTCGGGCTGCCAGCGGCCCAGATCCAGCCGGTTTGATGGCGCAAACGCCGCTGCGTCCAGCAGCACGTCCCATCCACGCGCGTGCGCCTGCTCGATCCATTCGAGCGGGTGCTGAACCCCGGAGAAATTGGACTGCGCCGGGTAGGCCAGCAGGTTGTTACCGCCGGGGCGTGCGCGGCTCAACGCATCGGTCATGGCGCGTGGATCGACCCGCAGCTCGTGTGCGACAAGCGGAATGTAGTCCACGCTTGCAGCTTTGGCGCGGGCGAACTCGCGGATGCCATTGACCGAATTGTGGTTGTCGACCGTCAGCGCATAGGTGTCGCCTGGCGCAAACGGGTACGCTTCGCCGACCAACTTCAGCGCGCCAGTGGCGTTCGCCGTGAAGATCGCCATGTACTCCTCGGGCGCGGCGTTGAAGTAGCGCAGGACGGACGCGCGCGTGCGCTCGACCAGATCTGTCATGGCAAGCGAGGTCAGGTTCTTGGAATGTGGGTTGCCAAACACCTCACCTTGTAACAGGGCCATGTGGTCGCGCAGTTGCGATTCGGCGTACAGACCGCCGCCCGCATAATCCAGATACACATGGCCCTGCTGATCCAGCCGCGCATACTCGGTTGCGCGCAGCGCGTCCAGCGCCCTGGTCGCCTGATACGCCGGGTAGCTGTGCTGAAAGCGCTGGAACGCTGCGTCCATTGGTTCGTCGCAGCGAGGCAAGT
>JACMIM010000832.1 GCA_014381165.1 Roseiflexaceae bacterium | reverse complement strand
TGCCGCGAAGATCTGCCGGGCGCGATGTTTCTGTACGCGGTGCCGCCAGCTTTCATCTATGATATCGTGCCGAAGTACCCAGCGCTTCAGCAGCGCATTCAGGCACCAAACTATTTTTCGCGCAGCAACCCGTTCAGCCCACAAATCAATCTGGAGCGGCTAGATGTGCCCGATGAGGAGCTGCTGATGCAGATCGGCTACCGGCTGCTGCCGATCTTCGAAACAGCCTATGGTGTAAAGCTCGACGCCGACATCCAGGCGGCGAACATCGCCACGCTTTCCGAAGCCGCCCGCAATTCCTACCTGGCGATCAGCCACCGCCGCCTGTTTATCAAAGCGCTTGTCACCGAGTGGTACCGCCAAAAGGAAGAGCACGAGCACATGGTGAGCGCCGCGTATGCCACCGCCGCTATTCGCGGCCAGAGCGAAAGCCTGGCCGCGCTTGCCGACGGCGAGCAGCGACCGTACTGATGAACAGCAGAAAGGCCGGTCGCGCGACGCTGGCACCTGAGTCATTGGCACGTCACCTTTGTGTTGGTTGTAGGTGCAAGTGCGTCCAACAAGAGAAAACAGTATGTCTGACCCACGAAATCAGTCGGCAAAAATGGTCATGCATCCGCAGCTTGGCCCTGGCAGGTTGCTGAGAACCTACATGGGTGGTTACGAATGGGAAATCCTGTTCGATTCAGGCCGGCGCTTTCGGCTGCCCGCGCGCGAGTTCGCCGCCGAATCGATCAGCGCGTGGCAGGGCCGCGCCGCGCCAGCCACACATAGCCTCTCCGCGCGCGTTGCTGCACTGGATATCGAGCAGTTTCGCGCCCGGCAGACGCTGGAGGCGCTACGGCTGGGCATCGTGCCGGTGCAGGATGTCGAAACGCTGACGATCGGCCTGGAGGCGGAGCGGGTGAGCTTGGATCGGGCGCTGGCCCGCTCTAAGGAGCGCGGCGGCGATGCGCTGGCGGTGATCGGCGACTACGGCTTTGGCAAAAGCCATTTCATCGAATTGGCGGCGCGGCGGGCGCTCCGCGAAAACTGCTTGGTCGCTAGCGCCAGCCTGGATTTGATCGAGGTGCCGCCCGGCAAGGCCAACGAGATCTACAAGGCGCTGGTTCACAGCATGCGCTACCCCGATAGCGACGAGCGTGGCCTCGGCCCGCTGCTCAAACGGGCGATCGAGACACCAGGGATTGTCGAGCAGTTCGCGGCGCGCAGCCCGCGCGAAAAAGATGACCCACTGGTTGCGGCGCTTGCTGCCATGACCAACAGTTCAAGCCAGCGCGCGTATGATGAGATTGTGGCCTGGATCGGCGGCCAGATTCGCAGCCCAACCGCCGAGATACGCAGCGTGCTGAAGAAGCCGCCCCGGCTGTACCTGGCTGGCGAGGTCGCGCGCCAGTACGTCTACTTGCTTTCGGGCATCAGCGTGCTGGCGACACTGCTTGGCTACGGCGGCATGGCGGTGCTGATCGACGAATCCGAGCACTACTCGCTGCTGCGCGCAACGCAGCGCGGGCGCGCCGACGCCTTTTTTAAGGCGCTGATCTATGCGGCGCTTGGCACCACAAACAGCCGAATCGACCCAAACACAATTCCATACCATGCCACAATGCAGTACGAGCTGGCGTTTGAGCCAAACAGCTACCTGTTCTTTTTGTTTGCGCTGACCGAAAGCGAAAACCGCATGCCGGTCGATAGCTGGCTAGCCCCATCGCAGATTTTGCGCCTAGACGATCGGTTCATCGAGCGCGATGTGCTGGAGTTCTTCAAAACCCTGCTGCGCTACCACAGTATCGCCTACGCCTACAGCTACCCGCCGCCGCGCGAGCGCTATGAGGAGGTGGTGCGGGCGGTTCCCGGCATGCTTTCGCGGGCGCTCAACCAGCACCGAATTAATCTGCGCGAAGTCATTCGCCTCGCGGTCACGGCCTGCGACCTGCTGTTTCTCTACCCTGACTATACGCCCGCCGAGCTGGTAGAAGAGCTGGGGCAGGGGCTGCGGGTGTGAGCAGGAACCGCAGAACAGAGAACAAAGAACAAAGAACAAAGAACAAAGAACAAAGAACCGGGAGCCGGGAACCCAGAACCCAGAACCCAGAACCCAGAACCCAGAACCCAGAACCCAGAACCCAGAACCCAGAACCCAGAACGTATGACCCACGCTGAACTGCTCGCCCTCAAAGCGCGCCTGCCGCGCACCTGGCCGGCCTTTTTCGAGCGCTACGGCAGCTTTTCCGCCACGCAGGCTGCCGCCATCCCGGCCCTGCTGGGGGGCGCGAATGTGCTGCTGTGTGCGCCGACGGCCAGCGGCAAGACCGCCGCCGCGCTTGCGCCACTGCTCGAGCGGCACTGCCCGCCAGATCGCGCGCCTGGCCTGCGAATTCTGTATATCACGCCGACACGGGCGCTGGCCAACGATCTCGCAGCGCGCTTGGCGGGGCCGCTCGATGCGCCGGGGCTTACGCTTGGCGTGAAGACTGGCGACAACACCTTTCGCCCCCGGCGCGCGCCCGACCTGTTGCTCACCACGCCCGAATCAGCCGATTCGCTGCTATCGACGAACGCGCGCTTGTTTGCGACACTTCACGCGCTGATAATCGACGAATTACACCTGTTCGACGGCACGCCGCGCGGCGACCAACTGCGCGTCATCCTCAACCGTGTCCGCCGAATTCGTGCCTATGCGGCTGCGCGTGGCGAAGCGCCAGCAGCAGCGCTCCAGTATGCGGCGCTTTCGGCCACCATGGCCGCAGCCGAGGCAACGGTGGGAGGCTATTTTTGGCCCGCGCAGATCGTCCGCGTTTCTGGCCAGCGCGTGATCACTGCCGAACAGATCGCAAGTACACCTGGCAGCAGTGCTGAAATATTGGAGTACCTGGCAAGCTTTCGGGCGCGCGGCTGGCGCAAGGCGCTGGTGTTCTGCAACAGCCGCGCCGAGGTCGAAGCCTATGCCGCCGCCACGCGCCCGGCCTCGCCATTCGGCAGCGCTGTGTATGCCCACTACTCGAACATCGACCCACGGCGGCGGCGCGAGATCGAGCAGCAGTTCGGGCTGGCCGACGCGGCGATCTGCTTTGCCAGCAGCACACTGGAACTGGGTATCGACATTGGTGATATCGACGTGGTGATGCTGATCGGCCCGCCCGGCAGCAGCGCGTCGTTTTTGCAGCGCATTGGCCGGGGCAATCGCCGTGGCAGCGCGACCCGCGTGGCATGCTTCCACCGCACGCCGCTGGAGCGGCTGCTGTTCGCAGCACTGCTGCATTCTCAGCCCAGCGACCTTCCCCAGGCAGAAGCAGCCATCCGCGCGCGCTCGGAAACCGGGGCAGGCGGTGAGACTGCGAGAACGAGCACATTTCGGCCTGCCGTGGCCGTTCAGCAGCTGTTCAGCCTGATCAAGCAAAGCCCGACTGCTGCGCTGCGCCTGGCCGAACTGGCCGAGC
>JACMIM010000831.1 GCA_014381165.1 Roseiflexaceae bacterium | reverse complement strand
TCTTGACGCGGTCGGCCAGCTTTTCCGATGTCAGTGTCTCGCGCAGGCGGTCGACCACCAGCGGAAAGGCGAATGGCGTTGGGCGGGCGATCTCGGTCAGGCGCAGTGTGGCGCTGGAGAGTCGCGCCAGGGCTTGGGCCAGCCGGCTCTGCTCAAGCTGGCGGTCGAGCACCTCGCGATGAGCCTGATCGAGCAGCCGGTTGGCGGGATCGTACTGCTGGAATACATCGTAGATCAGGCCGCTGGAGGCTTGCAGCTGCTTGGCGTTCTTCTCGCCGGGAAAGCCCTGGTGCACTAGCCCAGCCACGCGCGCAATCTCGCGGAACTGCCGCCGCGCCATTTCAGTCGCGTTCAGGCTGGCCGTGATGTCGGCGGCGAGGTTGTCGGTTGTCAGCAGTCCGGTGTCAGCGAGCCGTGGTTGGTCATCCGATGGCCTACGAATTAGTGATTCCAACGGGGCCAAATCCGGCGATAGCAACTCGAAGCCGTAGTCGTTCACGGCGATGGTAAAGGAGATCGGCTGGAGGCGCGCAAGCCGGTAGGCGAACAGCGCGGCCAGGCCCTCGTGAACCGAGCGGCCTTCGAATGGGTAGAAGAACAGGTGCTGGCCCTCGCGGGTGCGCAGCCGCTCGATCAGGAGTTCGCCGCTGCGCGGAATGGTTGACCAGCGCTGTTGAATGGCCAGGATCGGGCGCAGCGCCTCCAGCTCAGGCTCGTCGAAGACGCCGTCGGCGGCCTGCTCAAGTGTGGCGCGCACTGCCGACGCTAGCTCGGTCGAGAGCGGCATGCGGCTGCCAGCCCAGCGCGGCACTGTACCCTTTGCGCTGGCGGCCAGCCGCACCCATACGGTCATCTCGCGTAGGCGCACGAATTCAAGCGTGCGCCCAGCGAACACAAAGCGGTCGCCACGCTTGAGCCGCGCAGCAAATGACTCTTCGACTGTGCCGAGCCGCCCGCCGCGCAGGAATTGCACCGTCAGCGCGGCCTCGCCGACAATCGTACCGATCGACATACGGTGCCGCCGTGCGATCTGCTTGTCCTCCACTACATAGCGCCCGTCGCGCTCGATCACGCGGTGATACTCGGGGTAGTTCTGAAGCGCTGCGCCGCCGCTGGTCACGAAATCGAGCGCCCACTGCCACTCATCGTCCGGCAGGCTGCGGTAGGCATACGTGCTGCGAACCTCGGCCAGCAGCTGTGAGGCCGCGAAGCCGCCGCCAAGTGCGCAAGTCACCAAATGCTGCACCAACACGTCCAGCGGGCGCTCGATCGGTGGGCGTGCTTCGATCTGGCCTGCGGCGACGGCGCGGCGCACGGCGGCGATCTCGATCAGCTCAAAGGCATTGGTCGGCACGCAGCTGACCCGGCTGGGGCGGCCTGGTGCGTGGCCACTGCGCCCAGCCCGCTGGAGCAGCCGCGCTACACCCTTGGGGCTGCCAATCTGGAGCACGCGGTCGACTGGCGCAAAATCGACGCCGAGATCAAGGCTGGATGTGCAGACCACGCAACGCACGGTGCCATCTTTCAGCGCCTGCTCGACCCAGTCGCGCACATCGCGGCCAAGCGAGCCGTGGTGCAGCGCGATCTCGCCGGCCCACTCGGGCCGCGCCTCCAGAATAGCCTGGTACCACAGCTCGGTCTGGGCGCGGGTATTCGTAAAGATCAGTGCGCTCGTGCCTTCCTCGATCGCGGCGACGACCTGCGGCAGCATCTTCAGCCCCAGATGCCCGGCCCAGGGAAAGCGCTCGATTTCAGCCGGCAGCAGCGCGTCGATTTGAAGCGTTTTTGGCACAAGGCCGCGAATCAGACGGGCAGGTTTCGCTGCTAGCAGCGTAGCGCGGGCAGCAGAGCCAACACGGAATTCCTCCGCGTTCTCTGCGGTGCATCCGGTTAAGGCCTGTAGTGCCACATCCAAGTTGCCGAGTGTGGCCGAAAGGCCCCAGGTGCGCAGGGCGGGCGCGAAGTTGCGCAGGCGAGCCAGGGCTAGCTCGGTTTGCACGCCGCGCTTCGTGGCCATCAGCTCATGCCATTCGTCGACAATCACGGCGCGCAGCTCGCCAAATATTTCGGCGGCGTCCTCGCGAGCTAGCAGCAGCGTCAGGCTTTCGGGCGTCGTCACCAGCGCGTTGGGCAGCCGCTTGCGCTGGCGGACGCGGGTAGCCGCCGCCGTGTCGCCCGTGCGCGTCTCCAGTATCCAGGGCACCTGCAGCTCATCCAGCGGACCGCGCAATGCCGCCAGCGTGTCGGCGGCCAACGCACGCAACGGCGTCAGCCAGATCACGCGTAACTGGCCTGTTGTTTGTTCTCGGTTCTCGGTTCTCGGTTCTCGGTTCTCGGTTCTCGGTTCTTGTCGTTCTTGTCGTTCTGCAATCCACTCCGCTACAGGGCCAAGCCAGGCTGCCAGCGTCTTGCCGGTGCCAGTTGCCGCGTGAATGAGGCCGCTCTCGCCGCG
>JACMIM010000830.1 GCA_014381165.1 Roseiflexaceae bacterium | reverse complement strand
CCACAACCATGCGCGCATCGCCGGCGATTGGTTCCGCGCAATTCACCTCGTGGGCCAGTGTGACTGCGGCGTCATTGCCCTCGACCATTGGATCAGCGGGCGATGTGCCGCCAACATACCAGCACAGCAGCGTTTCTTGGCTAATCGGATCGGCAACCGCCAACAGCCCGCTGCTAGCGTCGGGAGCCTGTTCAAAAGCGCGGCCAAAGCGCAGCCCTGGCGCAAAGAAGCGGCGTGGCAGCACATTACGGCGTTGGGCAGCCGCAACCCGTAGCGGCACGCGCGGGCGCACACTGCTGCCAGGAGCCTCAAAGCGGCAGCTTTCCAGTTCGCCAGCGCGCACCCAAGGCACCAGCAGCCGCAGGCCGCGCAGGCGAATCGTATCCTCGCTGACATTATGTACGGTGACCGTGCGCGCGATCAGCGTGCCGGTGATCTGGTAGCGATCAGTGATCATCAGCGGGCCGATGCCAATCACAATTTCGAGCACAACCGCTGCACCATCCTCGTGCAGTGTATGCCGCAGGTGGCGCACAAACACGCGATCGGCCAGCCAGGTGCTGTCAAGCCCCACCTGCACATCGATCGCTGGCTGGGGCTGGCCGTAGCCAATCAGATTACTGCCGCCAGCCCGTTGGAGGCGGCGCAAGCCACCATCGTCAAGCGAAAATGCCAGCGTTAGCTCTGCCGTCTGGAGCGCGATCTGATCTTTATGCTGTGTGACAGTGAAGCTTGCCATATCAGTTTTGCAGGGGGTTGGGGTTCAAACGCGCCCGTCCAACTGGCCGATGAAGACTGCTAGCTCGGTCAGCGCACTGCGGGCGCGGCTGGGCGGAAAGCCGTCGAGCCGCGTGACCGCGCGTTGGGCAAACGTTTGGGCATCGGCCCGTGCGCGTTGGTCGCCGCCGACACGCCGGATTTCGCCGCAGGCCCATGCGATCGTCGCCTCGTCGGGCTGCTCCTGCTCGATTACAGCCGCCAGGCGCGGGTCGGCACCATCGGCCACGGCGTAGATCAGCGGCAGGGTAATGACCCCAGCGCGCAAGCCGCCGCCAGCGAGCGTATCAGGCTGCTGTGGAGCGCCGGCGACATCGAACACATCTTCCATTATTTGGGTGGCCATGCCCAGATCATAGCCATAGCGCCCGGCCAGGTCGATCTCGTGCTGTGCGCCACCGCCGCACACCACGCCGGCCTTGCTGCCCGCCTCGAACAGCGCTGCGGTCTTGCAGCCGATCTTGTAGAGATACTGATCGATCGCCGTTTGGGCCGGCGTCACGGTTGTGACTGGGGCGAGTTCGCCTTCACAGATGGTCATAACGCCCTGTGAGAAATAGGCGATAATACGCGGGTCAGGCGCAAGCGCCATCTCCGAAGCGGCTAGCGCAAACAGATAATCGCCAACCATCAGGGCCACATTGCCGCTCCAGCGGTTGTACGTGGTCGGCGTGCCACGGCGGCGCTCGGCTTCGTCGATCAGGTCATCGTGGACGCGTGAGGCCAGGTGAATCAGCTCGACTGCAGCGGCAGCGTGCAGCACCCGCTCGAGCGAATAGTTGCCAAGCTGCGCGCATAGCAAGGTCAGCGCCGGGCGCAGCCGCTTGTCGCCCGCGCCAAACAGGTGCTGCCTGGCCGTGCGCAGCACCGCCGACTGCGGCTCGAGCCGCTCACGAATAATCTGCTCGACCTGAGCGAGATCGTCGAAAATGAATTCTGGTATCGGCGGGAATGTCATGAATGGCCTTACGTGTTGCGTGTTGCAGTCATTGTATCATGTTCTTTTGAGCGCCCGTGGTATACTCGCAGCATGGAAGCAACACAACAAACACGCGCACTGGTCATTTTCAACCCAAATGCGGGGCAGGCCCAAGCGCTTCAGCAGGCACTTGACGCGGGCTGCGCGGTCTGGCGGGATGCTGGCGGGCAGGTCGACCTCCAGCCAACCGCAGGCCCTGGCGATGCTACGCGGATCGCCCGTGAGGCAGCGGCGGCTGGGTATACAGTCGTTGTGGCGGCCGGCGGCGATGGCACTGT
>JACMIM010000829.1 GCA_014381165.1 Roseiflexaceae bacterium | reverse complement strand
CTGCCCTGGCTGTTCGCTGCCGGCCTGGCGGGCGCGTTGCTGATAGGTGCATCGGGCGCGATCGCCGCGCTTGGCGATACGCTGTTCCCGGTCGATTCGCTGGCCGAGGGCATTGCCAACGATTTCGCGGCGGCCTCGCACCTGTTCGTGCAGCTGCGCGTGTTCCACCCGATCATCGCGGTAGTGGTGGGGGCTTACACGGTCGCGCTTGGCTGGTTCGCCGCGCAGCAGCGGCCAGGCCGCGCGACATGGCTGGCGGCGGTCGCGCTGACTGCGCTGTTTGCCGCCCAGTTTGTGGTTGGCCTGGTCAACCTGGTGCTGCTGGCCCCGGTGGCCATGCAGCTGATTCATCTGCTGCTAGCCGACCTGGTGTGGATCGCGATGGTGATCAGTGCGACTGTTGCGCTCGCCGCTGAGCGGCAGCCAGTGCTTCAGATGAGCAGGATCGAAGCCTAGCAAAGACAAAAGTCCTCGCATCTTCGTGGCAAGCAGTGCCCTGTGCTCACGAATCGAGCGTGATTCGCGCCAGATAGGCTGCGATGCCATCGGCGTCGGCAGCGTGCATGTTGGCGATAACAATTACGGTAACCTGTTCATTTGGGTAGCGCAGAATAACACTCTTGCAGCCGTCCATCTCGCCGGGGTGGCCGACCCGCAGCCGCCCACTATCCTCAACAATCTTCCAGCCAAAGCCGTAGCGACCCAGTCCTGGCGTAAACATCTGTTTGCGCAGTTCAGCCGAAACGAGTTTGTTGGTGTAGAGCGCCTGATCCCAGCGGTACATGTCTTCGACCGTCGAATACAGCGCGCCGGATGCATACAGCGTCGAGGTGTGCAGCGGCGGGGCCAGTCGGCTGAAGCTCTGGTACGGCAGCGCCCATTTCCCGCCCGGCTCTGGCGCGTAGGTGACGCCGGTGTTATGCATGCCTAGTGGCGCAAAGATCTGGCTGCGCAGGAATTCAGCATAGCTTTGGCCCGAAATGCGCTCGATGATTGCACCCAGCAGCACATACCCCGAGTTTCCATAATGATATGACTCGCCTGGCGTCCAGACCGGCCACTGGCCGCGCAGCCGGTCGAGTAGCTGCTCGACAGTGATCGGCTTCATCTGGTCGCGCTCGAAGCTTGGGAAATCGGTGTAGTTGGGCAGGCCGTGCGTGTGATTGAGCAGCATGCGAACCGTGATAGCGCTCCAGCGCTCGGGGCACTGCTCGATATACTGGCAGACCAGATCGTCGACGCGCAGTTTGCCCTGGTCGACCAGTTGTAGGGTGGCCATGGCGGTGAACTGCTTGGTCAGCGAGGCGATACGCATGCGCGTGTTGGCGCTGTTCGTGATGCCGCGATCGAGATCGGCGGGGCCGTAGCCTTTGCTGAGGATGATCCGGTTGCCGCGCGCCACCAGCACCGCGCCGTGGAACAGCTTGGCCTCGACCAAGTTGTTCAGATAGCGATCCAGGCTTGCGCCAAGTGGGCCAGTTGGCTGAATGTCGGCGGGAATCGGTGTGGCGGTTGGGCTGGGTGCAACCGTTGGCGTGGCGGTTGGGCGAGCGGTCGGCACTGGTGTTGGCGTGGGCGCTGGCGTGGCGCTGGCTACCGGTGTGGTTGGCGGCGCGTCCTGTTGCACGTCGGGTTGGCGAAGCGTGGCCAGCGTCTGCTGACGCGTGGGCCGTGGCAGCAGGGCGTACCCACTAATCACAAGGGCAACGAGCAGCAGACTGGCCGTGGAAGCGCCCAAAAGTCGCGACATGGATATGTGTGCTCCAAACAAAACCAATGATGTGTTTCGCTTTCGAGCGCCTCGCGCCAAAAAGCGAAACACCCAACCAACACGCTAGGCGCTTTCCTGTGGCAGCGATGTAGCGATATCGTACACTAGCACCTGCACGTCCAGACCTTCGCCAGTCAGCAGGCTCAGTGTGATCGGCTGCACCTCGGCCTTGATTGCGCTTTCGTGCTCGGCTGGCGCATACACCCGAATGCTGGCTTCATCGGCATTGCGCTTTTTGGTTTTGATCACGGCGTCCGGGCTGATCTTCAGAATGCGGTCGGTGAGATCGGCAATAGCATCTTCGATTGGCACGTCTCGTACTCCTTGTGGCTTTTACAAAGGCCTGAAAGCATTTTTATTGAGTTTGCGCCCCTGAACCCCGCGCTCTGATCACCGCGCGCAGGCGGCCCACGAACTCACTCAGAATCAGTGCGGTTGCGCCCCAAACCTTCTGCCCGGCGACCGTGAAGAATGGCACATCGAACAGCGTATCGCGCAGTGTCCAGCGTTCGACCACCACGGTTGCTGGGTCGAGCAGTTCGCGTAGGCTCACCGTAATCACCGCGCTGACTTCGGCAGGGTT
>JACMIM010000828.1 GCA_014381165.1 Roseiflexaceae bacterium | reverse complement strand
GCGGAATTCGGCGTCAAGCGCGCCGAGCGGCTCGTCCATGAGAAAGGCGGCGGGGCGGCGTACCAACGCGCGGGCCAGCGCAACCCGCTGGCGGTCGCCGCCGCTGAGCGAGCCAGGGCGCAGCGGCAGCAGTTGCTCGATCTGGAGCATACGCGCCGAGCTACGCACGCGCTGCTCGACTTCGCTGCGCGGCATGGCCTGGCTCTTGAGCGGAAATGCGATGTTCTCGTAGACCGACAGGTGCGGGTACAACGCAAATAGTTGAAACACAAACGCGATATCGCGTTCGCGCCCGCGCAGATGGGTCACATCCTGTTCGCCGATGGTGATTGTTCCGCCGCTTACCGTTTCCAGCCCGGCGATCATGCGCAGCGTGGTGGTCTTGCCACAGCCGGATGGGCCGAGCAGCACTACAAACTCGCCGTCTTCAATCGCCAGATCGACTGGTTTGACGGCGTAGACCTCGCCAAACTTCTTTTCGATCTGGCGGAGTTGTATGGTTGCCATTGGTTCGCTTTCGCAGCTTGGGTTAATCTTCGAAATGGCTGACGACTGTGAACATGACCGTTGCCAGCAGGAATACGATAAAGCTGTAGGTGTACAGCCACAGCACAAACGGCTGGAACATCATCAGTGCGCCCAGCGCCATCAGCCCCATGGCAACGCGCTCCAGCGGTGTGCGGCGCTGATACCACGGGCGGGCGGGCGCTGGCGGCGTTTCGATTGCGTCGCTCATCGGCGTAGCGCTCCAAAGGTAATGCCGCGCAGCAAGTAGTTGCGCAGCGCGAACGTGACGATCACAACCGGGATCAGAAACAGCAGCGAGCCGGCCGCAATTGCCGACCACTCGATGCCCGCCGTGCCAAGCACAGTCGGAATGCTTGGCGGCGCAGTGCGCGCGCGTTCGCTGGTCAGCATAAGCGCAAAGGCGTACTCGTTCCAGGCAAAGATCAGGCAGAACACCGTGGTCGCGGCGATGCCGGTAATCGCCTGCGGCAGCACGATCTTCGTGAATGCCTGCCAGCGGCTGTAGCCATCGACCAGTGCCGCTTCCTCGTACTCACGCGGAATCTCGTCGATAAAGCCTTTCAACAGCCAGACCGCGAGCGATAGGTTGAACACGGTGTAGAGCAAAATCATGCCGATGTGCGTATCGTACAGGCCAAGCTGACGGTACATCAGAAAGATCGGGATTGTGATCACCACCGGCGGCAACATGCGCGTACTCAAGATAAAGAACTGCCAATCGTTGGTGGCTTTTACGCGAAAGCGGCTGAAGGCGTAGGCTGCCAGCACGCCCAGCGCCACCGAGAGCACCGTCGAGGCCGAGGCAATGATCACCGAGTTGAGCAGCCGGTCGCGGTATTTGCTCGGGCCGATGATCGCCAGGCCGCGTTCCAGCGCGATCTCATCCATCCAATTCAGATCAGTGCGCTGCTGGTAGCGCTCCATCTGCATCTTGGTCAGCGTGCTGCGTTGGGTGAACAAGCCAACAAAGCCTTCAAGCGAGGGCGTGAACGTCACACGCGGCGGCACCGAGATGATTGCATCGCGCGGCTTGAACGCTGTCATGAGCATCCAGATCACGGGCACCAGAAAGAGCAGGCAGACCGCGACCGCGAGCACAGCCCGTGTGGTGCGGGCGGCGCGAGCGCGGCCAGGATTCTCGACCATCGGCATGGCTAGCCCTCCTTGATTCGGTTCAAGTAGCGGATGTAGATGTTGCTCACGCCGATGATTACCACCAGCACAATATAGGCAAGTGCGCTGGCCTTGCCGGTCTGCCATTGTGGAAACGCGATTCGGTACAGGTTCACGGCCACCAGTTCGGTCGAATCACCAGGGCCGCCACCGGTCAGGCCCATCACCAGGTCGAAGGTCTTAAACGCCTCAATCGTGCGGAACAGGATCGCAATCATCAGCAGCGGCGCAACCATGGGCAGCGTGATGCGCCGAAAGGTGTACCACCCGCTGGCCCGGTCGATCTCGGCGGCTTCGTACAGATAATCGGGAATGGCGCTCAACCCGGCCAGGCACAGCAGCATGACATACGGGCTCCACATCCACACATCGACAATCACCACGCCCCACATGGCCAGCTGCGGTGTGCCAAGCCAGTCCGGGCCGCGCCCGGCACTGAAGCCGAGCATGTAGTTGAAAATGCCATAACTTGGGTTGTAGATCAGCTTCCAGAACAACCCGACCACAATCGGCGAAAGCATCATGGGCACCAGAATAATCGTCGTGATCAGGCCGCTCCCAGCGAAGCGCCGCCGCAGCAGCAGCGCCAGCCCAAAGCCCACCAGCGTTTGCAGGCCAACCGAAAGCACAACGTACCTGCCGGTGTTCTGGAAGTAGCGCCAGAGCTGATCGCTGCCCAGGATCTCCTGGTAGTTGCGCAGCCCCACCCAGTTCGGCGGCACGTTGGCAATCGCCGAGAAATCGGTAAAGCTCAGGTACAGGCTGTACAGCAGTGGAAAGATGTTGAAGGTAATCAGCAGAATCAGGGTTGGCCACAGAAACAGCCGCTTCAGCGTTTCGTCGCTCAACGACTGGCGGTTGCTACGCCGCACCACATCTCTATTTCTAAGGGCAACATGTTCTTTTGCCATGAGCTTCCTTTTGGCCTGTGAAACGCTTTTTGTGATTAGAACTTACGCAGTTGGCGACTTCAGCCTGCGGCTACATGGAGAATCTATCTTTTTTGTTTCGTTTTTGGGTGCTTTCCCCCAAACAACGAAACAAGTATTCGTTACTTCCACGCCCGCCGCAGGCGAAATGCAAGCTCTTGGGCAACTGCATAAGTCTTTGCTGTGTTGGCGGGGGAGCCGCCAACACAGCATCAAAGTTGAAGCAATGGAACGCGCTTCAGCGCGTTTTGGCGTATCAGACGCCGGATTCATCCGGTGGCCGTGATGGCGGTTACGATTTGAGCAGGTCGGCCTTTTTGAAGATGTCGTCGTGCTGCTTGGAGATGCTGTCAAGCGTGCTTTGCGCCGTGCCCTCGCCGTTGATAATAAACTTGTGCAGGTCGGCCTGCGCAACGGTCAGGAGTTCGCCATACACCGGCACGGCCCAGAAGTCTTTGACCTTCTGCATGGATTCGCTAAACGCCCGGTTGTACGGCGTGTTGTCAAGAAACGCTTCCGAGTTGAGGATGTTCTGGTTGCAGGTGTAGCCGCCTAGCTCGGCCCACTTTTGCTGTGTTGCATCGCTGGCCAGCCATTTGATGAAATCCAGCGAGGCTTGCTGCCGTTCAGGCGTGGCGTACTTGATGATGCTGATGCCCTGGCCACCCAACGCCGCGTAGCTCGCGCCGTCGGGGCCAGCCGGGTTGGAGAAGAAGCCGGTCTGGTCTGCGAACGGGTTGGTAGCCGAGTTGGCCAGTCCGGGAAAGAACGCGAAGTAGTTCATCGACATGGCCACCTGGCCGCTGGTGTATTTGTTCACGCCCTCCTGCCAGAAGTCGTTCGAGCTGCCGGGCGGCACGAACTGATACAGGCTGCGATAGAAATCCAATGCCTCGGCGTTGTTGCTCGTGTTCAGCACACCCTCGGTTTTGTAGGAGGTCGGGTCGCCCCAGTCGGCACCCCAGCTAAACATCACATTCTGAAAGCCCATGGTGATCGCATCGCCTTCTTTCTGGGTGTAGATCGACAGGCCGTACAGATTGCTGTCGGGCCGCGTGAAGAATTCGGCGATGTTGCGCAGCTCCTCCCATGTCTTTGGCACGGCTAGGTCGGTACCATACTTGGCCTTGAAGTTCGCCATCTCGGTCGGGTTTTCAAACAAATCCTTGCGATAGGCCCAGCCGCAGGCGTCGCCTTCCAGCGGGTAAGCCCAGTACTTGGCATCACCCTTGGGGTATTCAGCATAGGCCGCCACCGTGGCCGGGGCCAGCGCCTTGCCATTCAGTTCACTGTCGAAGATGTCGGTCATTTCCACATAATGGCCCTGGGTTGCGCCCTGGCCCAGCCACTGGCTGTCGCCCACAACCATGTCGTAGGATTGGCCCTTGGCGGCGAACTCGGCAAACACGCGGTTGCCAAACGATGGCCATGGCTCCTGCACTTTCCGGTTTTACGGGCATCAAATTACAAAAATCGCATCGCTGACCGGAATTTCTTTATCGCTCTGATCATATTGAAATTCGATAACGCTTATATCGAGCGGACAAACTCTAAACTGCGCGAAAGTCGTCGTGACGCCGGCAATCACAAGCAAAAACAGAAATCCAATTAAATTCTTAAAAGTCATCAAGTTATTAATTTTAACGGTCAATCTCGC
>JACMIM010000827.1 GCA_014381165.1 Roseiflexaceae bacterium | reverse complement strand
TTTGTGCGCGGGCGCGACGAGGACGAGTTGCTGCCCGACCTTGTGCGGGCGATTCGCCAGCAGATTCGGCCCGCGCGCACCGCCGCCGATATCATGAGCTGGCCAGTTCGTACAGTGCCAGACACGGCGACAATCGATGACGCGCTGGCGCAGCTGGCGCAGACCGGTCACACCGCGCTGCCGGTTGTCGCTCCTGATGGAAGCGTGCGCGGCCTACTCACGCGCCGCGATGTTGTGACAGCCAGCCGCCACGGGCGCGGCGTGGCGCAAGCTTCCCGCTACATGGGCGAACCAGTTCTGATCGCACCGGACACAACGCTGGCCGCGCTGCGCCAGCACCTGGCCAAGGCCGACGAAGTTCAGACCGCGCGCCTGCTGGTGGTCGGTGAGGATAAGCGGCTGCTGGGCATCATCAGCCCTGCCGATGTGTTGCGCGCGATCGGCGCAGAGCCAAAAGCTGAACGCGGCACACTGGCGGCGCAGCTCGACCAGTATCTGCCAGCCACACTGCGCCAGCTGCTGCAGACGGCTGCGAGCTTGGCCGACCAGCAGGGCCTGGCGCTTTACATCGCCGGCGGCACCGTGCGCGATATGCTGCTCGACCGGCCAGGCGGTGATCTCGACCTGCTGGTGGAAGGCGATGCGCTGGCACTGGCCGCTGCGTTTGCCGCCCAGACCGCTGGCGTAGTGCGCAGCCACGCCCAGTTTGGCACCGCTACTGTCGAGCTGCCGATCGACCACACGCCGCTGGCAATCGATTTCATCAGCGCGCGTAGCGAGTTCTACCAGTCCCCAGGCGTCCTTCCCCAGGTCGGAGCCGCCACACTTCGCCATGATTTGCAGCGGCGTGATTTCACGATCAACACGCTGGCGATTGGGCTGAACGGCGCGCGCTACGGCCAGCTGTATGATTTTTTTGGTGGGCGGCGCGACCTCGAGCGCGGGGTGCTTCGCGTACTGCACAGCCTGAGCCTGCTCGACGATCCAACGCGGATTCTTCGCGCCGCGCGGCTGGCCGCTCGCTTGGGCTTCCAAGTCGAGCCGCGCACCCATGACCTGATTGCGGATGCGATCGCGTATGGCATGCTCGATCGCCTTTCGCCACAGCGGATCGCCAATGAACTGCGGTTGCTGCTTGGCGAACCCAAACCGGCACAGGCGCTGGCGTTGCTCGACCAGTGGGGCGTTTTGGCAGCCTTGCATCCAGCACTGCGCTGGAGTGAGGCGCTGGCCCGCCAGTTCGCGGCGGCGGCCCACCTACAACCCGTTGCTGCTGAGACCGCCCATGTGCTGCTGGCGCTGCTACTGCGCGATATGCAGCCAGTCGAGCGAGCCGAGATTGCGACGCGCTTCAAGCCATCTGGTGCGGTGCTGCATGTGCTGAACAGCCTCGACACGCTTGGCCAACGACTGGACGGGCTGCGCACACCACAGCTGGCCCGCAGCGAACTGGATCGGCTGCTCAGTGGGCTTGCGCCTGCCGCACTGTACGCTACGCAGCTTGCCGAAGGCGGGGTTATCACCACACGGATCGACGACTATCTGCACGCAATGGTGCCGCTGCGGCTCGCGCTCAATGGCGACGACCTGCGGCGCATGGGTATTGCGCCTGGGCCTGAGCTGGGCCAACTGTTGGCCTGCCTGCGCGCCGTCAAGCTCGACGGCCTGGTGACCACTCGCGCCGACGAGGAAAATTGGATACGGGCGCAGCTAGACGCGAATATTACGTAACCACGAAGACGCGAAGACGCGAAGGTTCTAGAAGGCATGAAAACTGCGGGTCTTCGTGTCTTCGTGGTTATTCCGACGGGTATGGAAGTGTCGAAAGAAGTACACAATGAGCAGTCGAAATCTGCTTGAACCCTGGTTTAGCTCGGCGGCCGTGCGGCGTGCCGTTGCATCATTCAGCACCAGTGAGCATGTAATCGAGACGGCGATCGCCGTGCAGCAGATTCCCGCGCCTACGTTTGCAGAAAACCAGCGCGGCGCGTGGGTGCGCCAGCGTATGCAGCAGATCGGCCTGGCCGACGTAAGCGTCGACCCGATCGGCAATGTGTATGGCCGCGTGCCAGGCCACAAGCCGGGGCGCTCCCTCCTGATCGCCGCGCATCTGGACACGGTGTTTGCGGCCCACACCGATCTGGCAGTACGCCGCGAGGGCAGGCGCATCTATGGCCCCGGCCTGGGCGATAACAGCCTGGGCGTAGCCGGGTTACTGCACCTCGGCCATGCCCTACGCGAACACCAGATCGTTCCAGCGCACGACATCTGGCTAGTGGCCAACGTTTGTGAGGAGGGGCTGGGCGATCTGCGCGGTATGCGCGCAGCTCTTCAGCATCTGCGCGACCGCATTCAGACCGTGATCGCGCTTGAAGGCACTGGCCACGACCGGATCGTCCACGAGGCGGTTGGGGTGCGGCGCTACAAAATCACTGCGGCGGCACCTGGCGGCCATTCTTGGCAGAACTTCGGCGCACCCAGCGCCATCCACACGCTGGTGCGTCTGGCCGAGCGGCTGACCCACCTGGAAATGCCTCAGCCGCGCAGCAGCTTCAACATCGGCGTAATCGAGGGTGGCACCTCGGTTAATGCCATCGCCGAATCGGCCGCGCTGCTGCTCGATCTGCGCTCGGTCGATCCACACGGCCTTGAATCACTTGTCCAGCAGACCGAGGCTTTTATTGCGGCGGCGCGCGCGGCAGATACACGCATCACGATCACGGCGGCAATCGTGGGCGACCGGCCAGCCGGGCGCATCTCCCGCGACCATGTGCTGGTCAGAACAGCTGCGGCAGCCTACCACGCCGCCGGTGCGACAGTGGCGTATGGCGTGGGCAGCACCGACGCGAATGTAGCGATCAGTATGGGCATTCCCGCTATCTGCGTGGGTATTGCCGATGGCGCAAACGCGCATCGCCTGGACGAATATGTGGAGATCGACCGCATCGGCCCTGGCATGTGCGCGCTGCTCTGGCTGGCTCTGGCGGCAAGCTCGTGAGCGCTTGTCGATTCCCGGCGTAAGCGCCGGGCTATTGGGATGGGTTCCGGTACGGGCGGCCATCGCCTCCTACGCTGCTGGCCAGCTTGATCCAGCCACCGTCAGGTAGAAGCGCGGGATGGGCACATCGAACAGCACATCGTCGAGGGTGGTAAAGCGGTAGCTGCCTTCCATAAAGCCACGCGGCGATTTCAGTACCGAATAGCTTTGATATTCGTACACTTCACCTGGCTGAATTTTGGGCTGTGCGCCGATGACGCCATCGCCGCGCACCTCGGTTTCCTCGCCGATCGAGTCGAAGATCAGCCAGTAACGCGAAAGCAACTGCACCACCCGTCGGCTGCCATTCTCGATCCGTACAAAGTACGCGAATACATACTCGCCGCGCTCTGGGTGCGAATGGTCGAGCAGGTAAAGCGGGCGCACGCTCACCACAATCTCGGACACTGGGCCAGGCGAAAACAAGGCTACTTCCATACGCCAGCTCCTCCAAACTAGGTCTTTAACCACCAAGACACCAAGATCAGAAGTGTGAAATCTTGATGCCTTGGTGCCTTGGTGGTTATGTTCGAGTATCCTCCACCCCGCAAAAGCGTAGCGCCGTCAGCGCCAACGTGCGCACCACCGCAACAAGATCAGCCACTGGCACATGCTCGTCCGGTTTGTGGGCCAAGCGCACATCGCCAG
>JACMIM010000826.1 GCA_014381165.1 Roseiflexaceae bacterium | reverse complement strand
TGGTACAAGGATCGCTCGGGCCGTGGCAACTGGCAGGAAGCCCCGCCGCTCAGCGAGGAGATCTACAACCTTGAGGACGCGCTGGTCGTCGCGCAGTGGATGAACGTGTTTCTGCGCCGCTGCGATGTGCTGCACATCGCCTGTCTGGCGCAGATCATCAACACAATTGCGCCGCTGACCACGCGCGGCGAGCAGCTGTTGCGACAGACAACATTTTATCCATTTATGTTATGGAGCAATCACGCCGCTGGAGTCTCGCTCGCAGCGCTAACGCTTGCGCCACAGCACGAAACGCGCGCGTTTGGCCCGGTGCCGCTGCTCGACGTGGCGGCTTCCTACGATGCGGCCAATGACTGCGGCGCGGTATTCCTGGTCAACCGCAGTGAGCACGAGGCCGTCACAACCGAGATTATCTGGAGCGGCGGTGCGCCCACGCAGGTGCCTGCTATCTATCAAATGTCGGGCAGCGACCCAAAGGCGGCCAATACATTCGAGCAGCCGCGTGGTGTGGTGCCGCAACAGCTTGGTGCGCTGCCAGTGCGCGATGGCCAACTCAGCCTGCGCCTGCCACCGCTCTCGTTCACCGTGGTGACAACTGCCACATACGTAGATAAACAGTAACCGGCGAATCACAGCAAAAGGTGGAACGAATGTCGGCTAGGCGCTTGATTAAGCGTGGCGACAGACTGCAATCAGCAGCTGTCGCTCGCGTTCAGCGGCAAATGCGAGACAGTCACGAATATCAGCTTTGGTCAGGCCTGGAACATCCGCTACAATCTCGTCGTCATTCATTCCAGCGGCAAGGTAGGAAAGCACATCATAGACGGTGATGCGAAGACCGCGAATACAGGGTTTGCCGCTACGCTTGCCGGGTTCAAGGGTAATGATTGACTGATATGATTGGGACATTTCATTCCTCACATTGGAGTCTGTCGTCGAATTACATCTGAGACCGCAAAGAGGGCAACGACGACATCGCCTTTTACAAATGTGCCCATGCTGCGTCCTCTTCGGGGCGATCCCAATCACGCCGCAAGACGGCTTCCGATGCAAACATTGTTGCCTGAGCGCCGGTATCAGCAAAGTTCCACGACGCGGGCTTTCAAGTAGCAACGCTTTTCCGAGGTGTGTGCGCCCATCCGACACAGTTGTCGAATGTTGCTTGCCGACCACTAGGCAGAAGCGAGCGACGTTCGTCTTCCGTAAGGCGAAATTGTTGAGCGAGGGCTTCGATCGCTTCGCTTGATGTATGGTCGCGACTATCACTTGCAATTTGTAGGAGCGGCAACATAATTTGCTGAAAGTCGGGAATCGCCATGCGACTAACTCCAGGTAAAAACGACTTTGTTGTGGCTTTTATCTTACGAGGGTTTGCAACGCATGTCAAAGCATAATCCGACCGGTACGTACACTGTATCTGACACTGAAGTTACCCCAAAATAGCTATCATTCCGCTCCTCCTCCTCCGCGCACTCTGCGGTAAAATACTACCAGCTTCATGCGGCCAAAGCGGGGTGGTATGCAGGTGCTTGTTACCGGCGGGACGGGCTTTTTGGGCAGCTACCTGGCGCGGGCGCTCTTGGCGCAAGGCCATCAGGTGCGGCTACTGGGGCGCAACTTCGCGCCGGTGCAGCATCTGTTGGCCCAGGGTGCCATTGCCCTGCCCGCCGATCTGCGCGACCGTGCGGCGGTGGTGGCGGCCTGCGCCGGTGCCGATGTGGTCTACCACGCTGGGGCCAAGTCCGAGCCGTGGGGCCGCCGTGCCGATTTCCACGCGATCAACGTCGGTGGGACGGCGCATGTGATCGCTGGCTGCCAGGCCCACGCTGTGCGCCGCCTGGTGTACATCTCCTCGCCAAGCGTGATTTTCACTGGCCGCGATCAGCACCTGCTTGCTGAAGCCCAGCCCTACCCGCGCCGCTTTACTTCGGTCTACGCGCACACCAAAAAGCTTGGTGAGGATCTGGTCAACCAGGCCATCGGGCTGGAAACGGTAATCATTCGGCCCAAGGCGCTCTTTGGCCCCGGCGATACGGCGCTGCTGCCCCGGCTGATCAGCGCCGCGCGGGCCGGTCGCCTGCCGCTGATCGGCGACGGCCGCAATCAGGTCGATCTTTCCTATGTCGAAAACGTGGCCGACGCGCTGGTGCTGGCGCTCGACGCGCCGCGCGCTGTCGGCAACACCTACACGATCACCAACGGCGAGCATGTGCGGCTATGGGATGTTATCTTTGAATTGCTACAGGCGCTTGGCTTGTCGACGCAACTGCGCCGTATCCCGCTCGCGCTGGCCCTGGTTGCCGCTGGTGCGATGGAGCTACGCGCCGCTGCCAGCGGCCAGGAGCCGCTACTGACGCGCTACACCGCCGCCATCCTGGCGCGCACGCAGACCTACGATATTACAGCGGCCCGGCGCGATCTCGGGTACAATCCGCGTGTCAGCGTTGCCGAGGGCGTGGCGCGTACACTGGCGGCGGTGCAACAGAACCGTAGAACCGTAGAACCGCGGAACCGCGGTCGTGCGACGCCGTCGGGCTGAAGCCTAGCGTCCTCAGCCCGCGCAGGCGGGATTCGTAACGCCAGCCAGCGGCTTTAGCCGCGCGGCTGCAATGATGTTCAGCCCGCGCAGGCGGGCTTCGTAACGCCAGCCAGCGGCTTTAGCCGCGCGGCTGCTGCAATGATGTTCAGCCAGCGGCTTCAGCCGCGCGGCTGCCAAAAGAACGTATACGCCCTATGGTTCGTCTACACCTGCTCGACACCGGCTTCTGCTTGGCCTCCGAGCACCATATGCTGCAAGGTGGCGCGCGCAGAAGGGTCGAATGCCACGCGCTGGTTGGCCTGATCGAACACCCGAACCAGGGCTATCTGCTGTTCGACGCTGGCTACGCGCCGCGCTTGCTGGTGGCGACGCGAGGGTGGCCCTCCGGGTTGTACCGCGCCGCGACACCGGTGCGGCTCGCCCGGGGGCTGGCGGTGGGGGTGATGTTGCCGCGCCTGGGCTTTGCGCCGGC
>JACMIM010000825.1 GCA_014381165.1 Roseiflexaceae bacterium | reverse complement strand
GCTGCGCTGTATCCTCGACACGCGCGCAGAGATCTGCGCTGCGGCCGACAACTCGTGCCTGATGCAGATCGGCGGCGCGCTCAGCCGCCAGCGCGCCGGCGTGCGCCCGGTACACCTGGCCGAGATTTTGGCGTCGGTTGAGTGAATCGTGTATGTCCTGTTCCGCATTGTCAAGTTGAGCGCGAGCGAAAGACCGCGCCGCATGCAACGAAGCCATCGATGGCACCATGGAAGGGCGCAGCAGTTGCCAATAGCGATTGATCCGGTGTATTTTATAACGCACGTTATAGATTGATGCGCACCGATCCAAGCGAGCAACAGCTGCGCTCCTATGAGATTATCGAAATCGTCGATCGGCCGACTCGCTGGCATTTCTCGACCATAGAGTATCATGTGCCGCACGTCGGAGACGATACTCCTAAACTGCACACGAGAGTGAGAAGCGAGCTATGTTCACAAAAGCTCCATTGCTGTTTCTTGCGGCTATGATCACGGTTGCTACGGCAATCGGCACTGTGGCACAGCCCGCCGCGCGCGCGCCTGATTTTGCCGCCATCGATGCCTACATCAAAACCGAAATGAACGACGACCGGGTGCCCGGGGTCGCACTTGCCATTGTTCAAAATGATCAGATCGCGTATTTGCGCGGTTATGGTGATGATGGCTATGGTCGCCCGGTCACCCCACAGACCAGCTTCATTCTCGGCTCGATGAGCAAATCCTTTACCGCGCTGGCGATCATGCAGCTGGTCGAGCGTGGCGAGATCGAGCTGGACGCGCCGGTTCAGCGCTACCTCGCGTGGTTCCGTGTCGCCGACCCAGCCGCCTCGGCCGCGCTCACCATGCGGCACCTGCTTAACCACACCAGTGGTATTCCCACGCATGCCCCGCAAGCGAGCGGTAATTCGGTAACGCTGCAAGATCATGTGCGTGTGCTCGCCGATGTGTCGCTCAACAACTGGCCCGGTGCCAAACACGAATACGCCAGCCCAAACTACTTGGTGCTTGGCGCGGTGATCGAGCAGATTACCGGACTATCCTACGCCGCCTATATCCAGCAGCATGTCTTCGCGCCGCTTCAGATGCAGCACAGCTTCACCGAGCAGAACCGCGCGATCCAGAACGGTATGGCGCAAGGGCATCGCTACTGGTTTGGCTTTCCTGTGGCTGCGACGCTGGAATATGAGGATGGCCGGATGCCGACGGCGGCGCTGATTAGCAGCGCGGAAGATTTAGGGCAGTATCTGATCGCACTGTTGAATACAGGTCGTTATGGCGAGAGCAGCGTGCTTTCGCCGACCAGCATCGCACAGATGTACCAATCGAGTGTGCCAAGCGAGGGCTTCTCCTATGCTTTTGGCTGGCGTGTTGGCACCATTGGCGACGTGCCGGCGATCCACCACGGCGGCATTGTGCCGCATTTTCGCGGCAAGATGGTCATGCTTCCCGAGCAGCGTTGGGGCGTAGTTGTGCTCACAAATGCCTCGACCAGCTTCCCGCTACCGATCCTGCCTACCAGCCACCGCCTGGCCGACGCAATCGCGGCCAACTTAGCTGGGCAGTCGCTGGTCGACAGCAGCTACACCCAGAGCATCATCTACCTGGCCATCACGATCGGAATGGCGCTGATTTTGTTCAGCCAAATTGCTGGTCTACTCCAGGTCGGCCGATGGCGCGCACAATTATCAAGCCGGCCACGCTGGCGGGTGCTGGGCGAGGTTGCCGTGGAACTGCTGTGGCCGCTGTTTGCATTGATTGGCCTGCCTCGGGTAATCGGAATTCCGTGGAGCGAGCTCCTGCGTGGCACGCCCGACATGGCTTGGTGGCTGATTGCCAGCGTCGTACTTGGCTTGCTCACCTGCGCAGTAAAAGTAATCGCCATCCGGCAACGCCCGGGCGGTGGCACCGCCGCGCGTACACCCTAATGGTAAAGTACACCTGTCATGTCACGCCAGTGAACGTGAGCTGCCCATCCTCGTCGCAAATCAGCGCGATGCTTCACTGTGTTCAGCATGACTATGCATTTCTTGGAACAACAATGAAGCGGCATGGTCATGTTGAGCGTGAGCGAAACATCTCGACGGGAATTCTTCGTGGCATCGGCGAGATCATTGACAGCATCGTGGGCATTGATACCAATGATACCGGATGAGGGAACGATATGACCAAGCCGCAAGGCGTCCTCACCAGCACAACGATCACATTCCAAGAATCGGCCAAGGTTGCGCTGGAAAATACGCAGCTGCGCCGCAATATGGGCAAGGCCACCCAAACGATCCGCGGCAAGCGCGCCGCTGTGGTGGGCGAG
>JACMIM010000824.1 GCA_014381165.1 Roseiflexaceae bacterium | reverse complement strand
GTTGCCACGAAGCCACAAAGGCACGAAGATCATAATGATCTTCGTGCCTTTGTGGCTTCGTGGCAATATTCTTAGGAGCTTTCATTTCGCCTGCGGCGGGCAAGGAAATACCTCATAATTGTTTCGGTTTTTGGCGCTTTGCGCCAAAAACCGAAACAAAAAAGATATAGCTTCCATGCTGCCGCAGGCATGACCCGCCAACGGCGTAAGTCCTAATTCTGTTCGTTACTTCAGCAGCGCGCGCACTTTACTGATCAACTCGTCATACTCAAAGGGCTTGGTCAGCACATCGGTACAGCCAGCTTGATGCGCACGCTGAATCTCCTCCATGGTCACATGGCCAGTCACGGCGATCACCGGCAGTGTCGCCAGCTCGGCATCAGCCCGGATGGCCGCAGTCGCCGTCCAGCCATCGATCTCTGGCATCGAAAGATCCATGAACACAAGCGCAGGGCGTTCGGCGGCGATGCTCTCAAGCGCCTCGCGGCCATTCTTCGCGTACACGATCCGGTAGCCATTCGCCTGAAGCATCTGGCCAATAATATAGCGGTTGTCGAAACTATCATCGGCCACGAGAATCGTGTGCATAGGAGCTATTCTTTCGTTTCGTTAGTTTGCTACTACCATCTTGATTTGTTCGGGCAGCGTAGGCGACATATCGAGCGTCGCTTGCTGGCCTGTATAGACCGTTGGAAGGGCAAGAGTGAATGTCGAACCCTGGCCTAGCTCGCTGACAACCGTGATATCGCCGCCCAGCAACCGGGCTAGCTGGCGGCTGAGTGCAAGCCCAAGACCGGTGCCACCATAGCGCCGCGTGACCGACGAATCGGCCTGGGTAAATGGCTGGAACAGCCGGCCAAGCTGCTCCTCGGTCATGCCAATACCTGTATCGGCGATCGAGAACAGCATGTAAAGATCGCCATCACGCCGTTCCAGGTGTGTGTTGATCGTAATCAGGCCCTGCTCGGTGAACTTCACGGCATTGTTGAGCAGGTTGAACAGAATCTGGCGCAGCTTGCTAATATCACTTTCGATCAAGCCCACATCCGGCGTCAGAATCAGGCGGATACGGTTGCCGCGCTCGGCGGCTTGCGGCTCGCTGAGCGCCGCGACCTCACGCACAACGCTTTCGATTTCGAAGGGCGAAATATCAACATCCAGATGGCCCTGCTCGATTTTCGAAAAGTCGAGAATATTACTGATGATCGTCAGCAGATGTTTGCCGGCACCACGCAGCCGGTCGAGCTCGGGCAGCATGTCGGGCTGGCCCATGGTGGCGCGCATTTGCAGCAGCTGGGTGTAGCCAATAATGGCGGTCAGCGGCGTGCGCAGCTCGTGGCTCATGGTAGCCAGAAACATACTTTTGGACTGGCTGGCCGCTTCGGCTGCGGTGCGTGCGCGGGTGGCCTGCTCTTCGGCCTGTTTGCCGCGTAGAATTTCCTGGGTCAGCTGCTGCTGGCGGTGCAAATTGGCGGCAATTTCGCTGTTGCGCTGCTCGAGCGCAGCATGTTGAGATCGCAAGCTCGAAACCATGCGGTTGAAATTGCTTGCCAGCACGCCTATTTCGTCAGCCGAAACGACCTCGACACGGCGCTCGAAATTGCCAGCGGCGACCTCGACCGTCGCGCTGGTCAGGCGCTGAACCCGGTTCGCCAGGCGCGTCGCCAGCAAAAGCCCAATTCCAGCGGAAAGCAGCAGCGTGGCCAAGGTGACCACAACAATCACACTGCGCGCCGACAGGTAGCTGCCCTGCACCGTGATCAGTGCGTCGGTCGCCTGCTGCTGATTCTCGCCCGAAAGTTGCTGGGCCGCGTCCACGAGATCAGCAAATAATGGGTTCAAGCGGTTGAGTGCAGGCTGGACGGTGCCGGTGTTATTGATCCGCGCCGATGGCAGAAAGCGCGTCTGCGTGGCCTCGACGAACTGATTCCAGGAGTCCTTGATTTGTGAAAACGCCGGGCTGGGCGTTTCGATCAACTGCGTGTACTCGGCAAAGCGCGCAGTCATCTGCGCTTCGAGCACCGCAAGCTCCTGTTCGATGCGGTCTTTATCAGCTGTGCTGGTGTTGATGATATATTCAAGCTGAAGGCCACGATATTTCGTAATAATCAAATTGATATGGTCAGCTGCGTCAAGCGAGGGGATGGTCACGGTTTCGACAAAGGTCGCATTTGCATTCATGGCCCGCATTTGAAACAGCGCGAACACGCCCAGCATGACCATCAGGGCGAGGTTGAGCGCGAATGCTGCGAGCAGTTTGGTGCGAATTGAAAAGTTCATGACGACTGCTTGGTCCTCAGTATGACTTGTTTGTACCGTTAGTTTTGTTCGAGCACAAGCAGCTGCTCAATCGAGAGGCCAACTTGTGAGCCACCAGTAAACACCGAACCAGTGCGCTGCTCGCGTAGGCGCTCCCGCACAAGTGCGTACACAGAGTCAGAAAGTGGCACATACTTTACATCGCCGGCAACCTGGGCGGCGCTGTCCAAGAATGTGTCGAGGAACGCGGCGACCTCGGAACGCTGTAGCCCCGCCACGTTCACATAGATGAAAATCGGGCGCGAAAGCGGCTGATAGGTATTTGCCGCAATCGTTGCTTCGTCCGGTGCGACACAACCCGCGCCACTGTCGATCTGTAGCAGCTTGAGCTGATCTTGCGAGGCGCGGTAGTAGGCATAGCCAAAATAGCCCAGTGCGTACTTGCCCGCAGCGACACCCTGGCTCAACAGGTAGTCGTCCTCGCTGCCGATATAGTCGCCCCTGCTGGCTGCTTCCTCGCCAATAATCGCGCTGGTAAAGTAGTCGAAGGTGCCAGAATCGGCCCCAGCGCCGTACAGAGCCAGCGGCGCGTCCGGCCACTCCGGGCGTATCTGGTTCCAGCGCATCAGCATGCCCTCTGCCGCCGGCTCCCACATGCGCCGCAGTTCATCGACCGTCAAACACGCCACCCAGTCGTTCTGCGGGTTCACGACAATTGACAGGCCATCATAGGCGATTGGCAGCTCGATAAAGGCAACATCGTTTGCAGCGCAGTCCGCCATCTCGCTCTGCTTGATCGGCCGCGATGCGTTGGAAATAACTGTTTCACCCGCGCAGAACTTCTCGAAGCCGCCGCCAGTCCCACTGACGCCAAGCTGTACCTCGACATCGGGCGCACGCAGCATGAATTCGGCGGCAATCGCCTCCGCTATCGGAAAAACCGTGCTCGAACCATCGATTGAAATGGTGCCTTGAAGCGAACGTGCTTGGGTAGCAGCACTTGTAGGCGTGGCCGCCTGAGGAGTTGGCGCAGCACTAGCAGTCGCACCAGGGGGAACCGTAGCTGCGGCGGACGAAGCTTCACGGGCCGGGGCTGGCGTACAGGCCACTAAGAAAACAAACATCATCATCGCACAGACTGTCGCAGGTCGTAGCACGTTGACGCCTCGTTCCCAGAGTGAAGCACAAATAATCGCATGATTAGCGCTAGTAGGTTCTATGCATCTTACGGTAGCACATGTATATTAAAGCCGAGTTAAACATATCTTGAAAAAAGTTAATACTTGTTTCTACTACAACCGAGCATACTTCCGTGGGAATAAGCACACATATAGCATCCCTACCGGGATCGTAAAAAGAAGCAGGGTGTTTTTTCGGCGGCTGAAGTCTCCTCGCCTGCGGCGGGCAAGGAATTAACGAATAATTGTTGCGTTGTTTGGTGCGTTGCACGGCGCATTGGCAGGCAAACCCACGCCGGTAGAAGTGTTGCGCGGCGGCGAGCCAAAGACTGTGACAGTCACGGTTGGAGAACGCTAATTGATTCATGTGGGTGTGGTGGCTGCGGCGATGACGCTGCGCGTTGGCTTGCGGGAGGTGCTTAACAGCCTGCCCGGTGTCTTGGTCGTTGCCGAAGCTGCCCACCCTGAAGAATTCAACGCACGCGATGCAGATGTGCTGGTGCTGACGGGTTCCTTCGACCCAGAAGCGCTCGAAAAAACGATGCCGATCCTACTGCTGACAGAAGACCCCGCTGACGCGCAGCATTTGTTTGCGCTGGCGCTACCCGCCTGGGGCGTGCTGCCGATCAACGCCAATGAAGCCGAGCTGGCCGCCGCCCTGAGCGCCCTCGCTGAAGGTCTGTGGGTGGGAGCGCCAGCCCTGATGCGCAACCTGCTTTCACGCAAGCCCGTACTAGATGAAGCCGCTTCGACGGGCGAAACCCTGACGGCGCGTGAGATGGAAGTATTGCAACTGACCGCGCAGGGTTTGCCCAACAAGCAGATTGCACTGGTGCTCGGTATCAGTGAACACACCATCAAGTTTCACCTTTCGTCACTCTACGCCAAATTGGGTGTCACCAGCCGCACCGAAGCCGTGCGGGCCGGTGCGCGGCGCGGATGGGTGGTACTATGAACAACAACAATTTGAAAACAAAAGGCCGCAACCAGTAGGTTGCGGCCTATTGTTTACGGACTTGCGGCTGCGTATGGGTTATTTTTTGGCTTTAAGACCGAACTCACTCCACTTTTTCTTCTCTTTGCGATACGCCAGTTTGACGCTGGTGCTGGATTCGGACTGCCAATCTTTCAGTT
>JACMIM010000823.1 GCA_014381165.1 Roseiflexaceae bacterium | reverse complement strand
TGGTCGGGGCGGGCCTGGGGCCCCCCCGCGCTGCAAATAATTGTTTCGTTGTGTTTCGTTGTGGGCGGGCCCCAGGCCCGCCCCGACAGCATTGTATCGTTGCTTCGACCAAGAACTACGCTGATTACCGTAGATTCCCTACGACCTCCGCCAGCAACGTTATCACCCGGTCGATCTGTTCAGGCGTGTTGCTCAGGCCCAGGCTGAAGCGCACCGCCGTTTGAGCGAGTTCGGCCTCGATGCCCATGGCTGTCAGCACATGCGACGGCTCCTGCTCGCCAGCGGCGCAGGCCGAGCCACTGGAACAGGCGATGCCGTGATCGGCGAGCGCTACCAGCACGGCCTCGCCAGCCACGCTTCGAAAGCAGAAGCTGGCGTTGTTGGCGAGGCGCTCGGTCGGGTGGCCGGTCAAGGTCGCGCCGGAAACATTCCGTAGAACACCTGCGATTAGTTGATCGCGTAGCGCCTGTACGCCAAGTGTCGCGGCGCTGAAGCGCCGGGCTAGTGGGGCTGCCCCTGCAGTGGGTATTTCCAGGAGCTGGAGTGTGCGGGCCATGCCGATCATCCCCGCCACGTTTTCGGTGCCGGCGCGGCGCTCGCGCTCCTGGTGTCCGCCGTGGATCAGCGGGTCGAGCGGGGTGCCGCGCCGCACATACAGCGCGCCCACGCCCTTTGGCCCGTAGCACTTGTGCGCCGAGATCGTCAACAGATCGACGCCGAGCGTCGCCACGTCCACTGGCAGCTGGCCGATCGCCTGAACCGCATCGCAATGCAGTGGGATGCCGCGCGGGCGCGTCAGCTTGGCTACCTCAGCTACGGGCTGAATCGTGCCGACCTCGTTATTGGCCAGCATGACGCTGACCAACATTGTGCGCTGGTCGAGCGCCTGTTCCAGCGCAGCCAAGTCGACCAGGCCGTGGTGATCGACCGGCAGATAGGTGACGCGGAAGCCGTGGCTGCGCTCCAGGTATTGGCAGGCCCGCAGCACCGCGTGGTGCTCGATCTGCGTGGTAATAATGTGATCGCCGCGCTCGCGGCTGGCGAAGGCCACGCCCTTGATCGCCAGGTTGTCGCTTTCGCTGCCGCCGCTGGTGATAACGATCTCGCCGGGGCGCGCGCCGATCTGGCGGGCGATCTCGGCGTGTGCCCAGTCGGCGGCGGCGCGTGCCTGCTCGGCCAACGGGTAGCTCGCCGAGGCGTTGCCATACTGCTGCGCGAAGAATGGCCACATCGCCTCCAGCACCTGCGCGTGAACTGGCGTCGTCGCCGCGTGATCAAGGTAGATCAAGTCTTCCATATGTTTCTGTCCACTCATTCACCACGAAGAACACGAAAGACACGAAGAACACGAAGGAACGCAAAGGATTCGGAAGGTTATAAGCTTTTCCGGCCTTCTGTGTTCTTCGTGTTCTTCGTGGTAAAAATGCTGGCCTTCTGTGTTCTTCGCGCTCTTCGCGGTAAGCCTGTCCGGTTCAATCCTCAGTTGCCATATCCAGCCCGATGTCGAGCGCGGGGGCTGAGTGGGTCAGCGCACCGACCGAGATGATATCGACGCCCGATGCTGCAATGGCGGCGACACTGTGCAAGCTGACGCCGCCCGATGCCTCGGTTTGGGCGCGCCCATCGATCTGCTCGACTGCCGCTCGTAGCTGCGCTGGCGTCATGTTGTCAAGTAGAATCGTGTTTGCGCCGGCCTCCAGCACTTCGGCGATCTGGTCGAGCCGATCGACCTCGATCTCGATTGTGACTGTGTGCGGCAGCTGGTCGCGCAGCTCGGCCACGGCCTGAACGAGGCCAATGCCACGCCGCGCAAGCGCCGCCAGGTGGTTGTCCTTGATCATCACGGCGTCGCCTAGGTCGCGGCGGTGATTGCGCCCGCCGCCCGCCCGCACAGCGTACTTCTCCATAGCCCGCAGCCCTGGCGTGGTCTTGCGCGTATCGACGATTCTGGCCCGCGTGCCGCGTACCGCCGCCACATACTGCGCGGTCAGCGTGGCGATACCGCTCAATCGTTGGGCGAAGTTGAGCGCCACCCGCTCGCCACGCAGCAGGCCGCGCAACGGGCCGCGCACAGTCGCCAGCTCCTGGCCTGGCTCACAGGCCGCGCCTTCCGCCACATGCTGCTCGAACTGTAGCCGCTCGTCGGCCAGCTGAAAGACCAGCCCGGCTACGCCAAGCCCGGCGACCACGCCCGCGCTGCGCGTTCGCACGCTCGCGCTGCCGATCAGATCGTCGGGGATGAGCAGGTCGGATGTCAAGTCGCCTTGGCCCAGGTCTTCGTCGAGCGCCGCCGCGACCAGCTGGCGCAATGCGCTGCGCGAGATGTAGTGCGTGATATCAATCATTGGTAGTTCCTTTTCGGTTGGATTCAGCCCTCAACCCTCAGCCCTCAACCCTCAGCCCTTGTTTCAGCCCTCAGCCCTCAGCC
>JACMIM010000822.1 GCA_014381165.1 Roseiflexaceae bacterium | reverse complement strand
CCCTGAGCGGTGACAATGGTGATCGTGCCGCTGTAGCGCGAAAATGGCACGCCCGCTGTGTCGACGATAACCTCTGACTTATCGATATTGACCGAAACATCGCCGGCTAGACCGCCGGTGACAATGCCGCGCGCGCAACCCAAGCCTGGGGGTGGACAGGCGCTTGGCGGTAGCACCTGAGTTTGAAACGTACCCTGCACGGTCGAGATGCGTGGCCTGGCAGCAGCAGTGCTTGGCGCAAAGACCAGCAGCATCGCCAGGACGACCAGGACTGCCTGTAGTACACGGGGCCGGGGCAAGGATGGACGTGTGTGTTGATGGCCAAAGAGCCGCATACCTACCTCCAAAATGCTACACATGGGGGGCGCACCCTGCTTTATTATAGCGGTGTGCGCCCTGGATAGCTGTAGTACTTTGGCGTCATTCAGCTATGGTGCGACTGCGCCTGATAGCATTGCTGGAACAACAATGACCGCAGCGACAATAGCGCCGATAATCAGGCTGACCACGAATTGCGCGATAAAGGCAACCGCGACTGTGATAATTGCCTTGTTCTGGTCGAGGTTCATGCCAGAACGCGTCGCCAGATAGGCCAGGTAGATCTGATACACAGACAACACCAGCGCGGCTAGCCCAGCGAGAATACCGACAAATGGAATCAGCCCCAGCACGCCGCTGAGAAGTGCGCCGATAGCCAGTAGTGGCGCGACGTAAAGCGATGTAGTGTAGAAGACCTCGTCCTGAGTGCCAGTGCCACCCTGCTGCTTGCCCATCCAATACACGGCATATGAAAATACATAGTATCCAGCCACTGTGCCAACTGCTGACAGCACTGCAGCGATAAGGCCGTTGACTACCCCAAAGCTTAGATACCTCAACAGGCCAGCGAGCGCCGAGATACCGGCGGCGATTGCCACGTAGATTAGCGCCTCGCGTTGGCCGCCACGCCGTTCGTACTGCTCGAAGGTTGCAACACTCGGCTTGGAAAGCACGGTGATGCTTTGGTTGACCATCTCGCTGATCGATACGCCTTGAACCATCATAGCAATGTCTCCTCTAGCAATAAATGGCAACACCGACACAGCGGACACGGAATGGCTGAGTTTGTGAATTCTACTGGCTGAAGCGCGATGTCGCCTGCGCTTAGAAACTATTATACGTGAAAGCTGTTGCTGTGAATACGACAAATTGATTGCAGTCTTGTGCGCTTTTACCCTGCGTTGTGCTATGCTATCAACACACAGCTTCAAGTGAGGATGCATACATTATGAACGGTATCATGGCGCTTTTTTCGGCGCTTGGGCTTTCGACTGCGGCTGGCCTCAACGCCTACATTCCGCTGCTGGTAATCGGCGCGCTCGACCGCTACGCCCCGCAGTTGGTGAACCTGAGCGGCCCGTTCGAGCTGATCAGCAACCCCTGGCTAATGCTGGCGGTGGGTGTGCTGGCTGTACTCGACTTTGTGGGCGACAAAATCCCAGCGGTTGATCACGCCGTTCACGCGGTTGGCCTGGTGCTTAACCCAATCGCCGGCGCGATTGTCGCACTTGCGGCCAACAGCGATGCTGGCGCGGTGAACCCGGTGCTGATAGCGATCTGTGGCCTGTTGGTCGCTGGTGGTGTTCATACTGTACGCGCCACGGTGCGCCCGGCCGCCACGCTGACCACTGGCGGCGTGGGCAACCCAATCTTGAGCCTGATCGAGGATGCGATCGCGTTGGTGCTTTCGGGGCTCGCCGTGCTGCTGCCGGTGCTGGCGTTTCTGCTGGTGCTAGTATTGGCTTGGCTGGTAGTGTGGTTTCTGCGGCGGATCGGCTGGGGGCGGCGCAAAGCTGGGGGGCGCTGAAGCGTGGGAATTCGCGATACCAGCGCTTCAGGTGTGTCTCAGCTTTCCTCTTCCCTGGCCAGGTAGTAGGTCATGCTATGGACGACTGCGACCGGATCGATATAGCGCACCCAGACATGATCTGGCACTTGGAGCACAATCGGCGCGTAGCTCAGAATGGCGCGCACGCCGCCGACCACCAACCGATCAGCGACATCCTGGGCAAAATTGCCTGGCACCGCGATGATCGCCAGCCGAATGGCCATCTCGCGAACAATCGTGTCGATCTGATCGACACTATGGATGACCAGGCCAGTCATCTCCTGGCCAATCTTATGTTGGTCGCTGTCGAACATGGCCGAGATGCGAATGCCCTGGGTGCGGAAGCCCTCGTAGCGCGCGATCGCCTCGCCCAGATGCCCGATCCCGACAAGCGCGGCGGGCCACTCTTGATTCAAGCCGAGGATACGCTCGATCTGGTGAAGCAGCTTCTCGACATCGTAGCCAATGCCCTGTTTACCAAATTCGCCAAAGTACGAGAGATCCTTGCGAATCTGGGCGGCGGTCACATTGATACGCTCGCCGAGTTCTTGCGATGAAACGGAGGACACACCCTCCTGCAAGAGATAGCGCAGGCTGCGTGCATACAGGGGCAGCCGTTTGATTACGACGTCAGGCGGTGACTCTAGGTGTTCCACACACTCCTCCAGGCCAAAGATACACGAGCCATTCATGATACACCGCTATTGGCTTGTGAAGTGTAGCACCAGGGCGATCTGCTTGTCAAGAATTTGTATCGGCATGGGTGTAGCGTATCGTCTTGCGCCGCCACCAGGGCCACCGGATGAATTCGGCGGCTGATATGCCAAAACGCGCTAAAGCGCGTTCAACCGCATACCCTCGGCATAGCGCAAACATTCGTGCTATACTTTTGTTGCCCACTACCCGCCGCAAGTATGTATGAAGCGTGAGCACCTGCCATGCGCCTTGTGTACACTGCCGATCTTCATGGCAATCTACAGTCGTATATGCAACTGCTGGCGTTAGCAGGGCAGGTCGGCGCGCGTGCGGCGGTGGTTGGCGGCGATCTGTTTCCACATGCCATCCGTAGTGCGCAAGCAGCCGAACTTCAGCGCCGCTTTCTGCATGAGCAACTGCGCCCACTACTGTTTACCATTCGCGCCGCCCACCCCGATCTGGCAGTATTTCTGCTGCCAGGCAACGACGACTGGGCGCTGGCGGCCGAGGATGTGGCGATCCTGCAACGCGAACAACTGGCCTACGCTCTACACGAGCGGGTCTATGATCTCATGGCACTGGGGTTGAGCGCCGCGCCGCTGTGGCTAGCTGGCTATGCCTGTGTGCCGCTCACGCCCTTTAGCATCAAGGATTATGAGCGGCGCGACGATGGGCCACTGCCGCCCTATAGCTTTGAACTGGCCTACACGAGCTGGTCGGGCCAGGTCGAAAAGACCAGCGCCCAGGCGATCGCGGCCTTGCCAAGTATTGCCGAGGCATTGGCGCTGCTCGCAGCGCAAAGTGCCCCCGCCCAGACGGTGTATGTCTGCCACACGCCGCCCCACGATACGCCGCTCGACGCGATGCCGCGCGGCAGACATCCCGGCAGCCGAGCACTGCGTACCTTTATCGAAACTCATCAGCCGCTGCTCACGCTCCATGGCCATATTCACGAGGCACCACAGATCAGTGGCCAGTACGCCATGCGTCTTGGCAACACCTGGTCGGCTAACCCTGGCCACGACCCACACTATTTCTCCGCGATCACGCTCGATACGAACGATATTGGGACGACAATCGAACACACGGTGTTTGGAGGCAACCAGCAGCCAGCCGCCGATAGTTAGGTGTAGGCTGGCTGCTGGTTTGTTACAAAGGAGATGCATGATGTATCGCGACATCAACGAGGTCAAGCAGGCGCTTGGCAGCCAGGAGTATATTGCGTCGGACGAAATTTCGACGGTGATGTTTCTGGCGCAGCAGCTTGGCAAGCCAGTGCTGGCCGAGGGGCCGGCAGGTGTGGGCAAGACTGAACTGGCCAAAGCATGGGCTAGTGCGACCAACACCGAGCTGATTCGGCTGCAGTGCTATGAAGGGCTGGATGAGACCAAGGCGCTGTATGAGTGGGAGTACGCCAAGCAGTTGCTCTACACCCAACTGCTGCGCGACAAGCTGGGCGACCTGTTGAGTGGTTCGCAGTCGCTCGGCGAGGCGGCAGACAGGCTGGCCGCCGAAGAGGATGTGTTTTTCTCCGAGCGCTTTCTATTGCCGCGCCCGCTGCTGCGCGCGATCCGAAGCGATCATCCCGTCACATTGCTGATCGACGAGATCGACCGGTCGGATGCCGAATTCGAGGCGTTTCTACTCGAAATCCTTTCGGACTTTCAGGTCAGCGTGCCTGAACTTGGCACCCTGAAAGCCAAGCATCAGCCGACCGTGGTGCTGACATCGAATAACACCCGCGAGCTTTCCGAGGCACTCAAGCGGCGCTGCTTGTACGTCTATGTCGATTATCCCACCCTGGAATCAGAGCTGCGGATTGTCAACCTAAAGGTGCCGGGCATGCCGCCGAAGCTGGCCCAGGAGGCGGTGCGATTGGTTCAGAGCCTGCGCGGCATGGACTTGAAGAAGCACCCCAGCGTATCTGAAACGCTGGACTGGGCACGGGCGCTGATGGCGCTGAACGCCCGCTCGCTCGACAAACAGACGCTCGACACAACGCTTTCGGTGCTGCTCAAGTACGAGAGCGATCTGCGCCGCGCTCGCCGCATGCTTGAGCGCGGCGCAGGCGGAACTAGCGGTGGCGGCGAGCGCGGCGGCGAGCGCGGCGAGAGTGGCGGGGATACGCCGCCGCGGCGGGGAACCTATAACTAGAGTAGAACTTTCGCTTGCGCGGTGTTTTCGCCTGCGGCGGGCGTGGTACTTTTGCTTTTTTGTTGGGGTTTTTTGGGTCGATAGCCACAAATAACAACAAAAAAATTTGTGTTTTTGGGGGGGCCGGGGGACAAGAGAAAATTCCATT
>JACMIM010000821.1 GCA_014381165.1 Roseiflexaceae bacterium | reverse complement strand
CGCTCGGCCTCGACATGCTGCTGCTTGCACCGTTGCTGCTGATCGCGGCGACGATTGTGCAGGTGTGGGCGGGTCGCGGCTTCTATAATGCGGCATGGGCGGCTGCCAAACATGGCGGCACGAACATGAATACGCTGGTCGTGCTTGGCACCAGCGTTGCGTATGGCTACAGCGCGTTCGTGACGCTTTGGCCAACGCTAGCAGCACGCTGGGGTTTCCCCTACAACCTGTACTACGAAACGGCAGTCATTATTATTGCGCTGATTTTGATGGGCCGCTGGTTGGAAGCACGGGCAAAGAAGCAGACGGGCGCGGCGATCAAGGCCCTCATGGGCATGCAAGCCAAAACGGCCCGCGTGATCCGTGGCGGCGTCGAGCAGGATATTCCCATTGCCAGCGTGCAGGTCGGCGATCTAGTACGGGTGCGCCCCGGCGAAAAAGTGCCGGTCGACGGCGTGGTCACCGAAGGCCGCTCGGCGTTGGACGAAAGCATGCTAACGGGTGAAAGCCTGCCAGTCGAGAAAGCCCCTGGCGACCAGGTAATCGGCGCGACGCTGAACAAGACTGGTAGCTTTGTGTTCCGCGCGACGAAAGTCGGCAAAGACACGGCGCTGGCGCAAATTGTCCGCTTGGTCGAGGAGGCGCAGGGTTCCAAAGCGCCCATGCAGCGGCTGGCCGACACCATTTCGGGCTACTTTGTACCGGTCGTGCTGGCGCTGGCGTTGGCGACCTTTCTTGGCTGGATGCTGCTTGGCCCTGAGCCGCGCTTGACCTACGCGATCACGGCAGCGATTTCGGTGCTGATCATCGCTTGCCCGTGTGCGCTGGGCTTGGCGACGCCAACAGCAATTATGGTCGGTACCGGCAAGGCCGCCGAGAACGGCATACTCATCCGTGGTGGCGAAGCGCTGGAGCAAACCCGGCGGATCAATGCGATTGTGCTGGACAAGACTGGCACGCTCACGCGTGGCAAGCCTGCCGTGACGCAGGTTCTCACCGAGGGGGATCTGAGCGACGCCGAGCTATTGCGACTTGCGGCAGCGGCGGAGGTTGGCTCGGAACACCCGCTGGGCGAAGCGATTGTGGCGAAGGCGAAGGAGCAGAACCTGAATCTGTCAGTCGCAAGGGACTTTGCTTCAGTAACCGGCAAGGGCATCACCGCCATGGTTGACGGCCGCGCGGTGGCGCTGGGCAACCGCGCGCTCATGCGGCAGCTTGGCATCGAACTGAACGGCTTGAGCGAACACGCCGATCGATTGGCCCGCGACGGTGCAACGCCGATGTTTGTTGCTACTGATGGGGAGGCAGCCGGCATCATCGCTGTTGCTGACACGCTCAGGCCGGAATCACGGGATGCGGTGGCGCAACTGCAGGCACTCGGGTTAGAAGTGTGGATGCTGACCGGCGACAACCGCGCCACTGCTGAAGCGATTGCCCGCGAGGTCGGCATCGACAAGGTCATTGCCGAGGTGTTACCCGAGCAGAAAGCAGAGCAAATCAAGGTACTGCAAAGCCAAAACAAGGTTGTGGCAATGGTTGGCGATGGCATCAACGATGCGCCCGCATTGGCGCAGGCCGATCTCGGTATCGCAATTGGCACCGGCACCGACGTGGCGATGGCCGCGTCTGACATCACGCTGATCGGCGGCGATCTGCGCAATATTGTCACCGCAATCGCGCTTTCGCGCAAGACCGTGGGTGCCATTAAGCAAGGGCTTGGCTGGGCATTTGGCTACAACATCGTCCTGATTCCAGTGGCGATGGGCGCACTCTTTCCGTTCTTCGGTGTGCTGCTCAGTCCAGTGCTGGCGGCAGCGGCAATGGCGATGTCGAGTGTCAGCGTGGTCACGAATGCGCTGCGGCTGCGCGGCTTTACGCGGCCCCCAAACGCACAGGCCATCTTGCACCCGGCGTTGGGCGAGCGCGTGCGTGAGTACGTGTATCTGGTTGGTATCGCCATCGTCGCGCTGGCGGTTGGCGGGGCATCGCTGGCCTTTGCGCAACCGGAACATACTGGCCAACCGATGGGCGCAATGGGCGGCGAACAAACACCAATCCAAGCAGGCGGCGAACACGCAATGGACACGATGGGCGAGGTTCGGTCGCCGCAAGCAGCCGGCGTCTCGGTCGCGTTGAACGCACCAACCAGCGTAACGCCCAAGCAGCCAGTTACGCTCAGCTACGCACTTACCAATGCGCAAAGTGGACAGCCGCTAACCGACCTTGTGATTAGCCATGAGCAGCCGATTCACCTGATCGTCGTCAGCCAAGATCTGGCACAGTTCCAGCACGTCCACCCGCAGCCCAATGGGCAATTAGGAGTCTACGCGCTCGACATGGCCTTTCCAACCGCCGGCACGTACCAACTCTACGCCGAATTTACCCGCTCGGACGGCACGAGCGTCCTCCAACAGAACAGCATCGCCGTTGGCACCGCAAGCAGCAGCGGCGCTATGCTGGCCGAAGATCTTGCCGCCAAAACGATTGACGACACACAGGTCGCGTTGAACGGTGGCGCGAATCTTCGGGCTGGAACTGAAACCGAAATGACGTTCCGGGTCGAAAATGCTGTAACTGGCGAGCCGGTTGACGACCTCAAGCCGTATCTTGCCGCTCCGGCTCACGTTGTAGTGCTATCGGAGAATGGGCAGGCCTTTGCTCACACGCATGGCGAGGCGGCAGGCACCTCTGCCGCAAGCACAGTGCCTGTCGCCTCTCAGTCAACCGCGGCTGCCGAACACGCAGAAACGAGCGCCGCGTATGGGCCGGACATCCGTTTTCACCACACCTTTGCAGCACCCGGCCTGTACAAGATTTGGGGTCAGTTCCAAACGCACGATGGCGAAGTCGTGACCGCAGATTTCGTAGTGCGGGTGAACTAATGTAACGAACGAAAACAGCATATCACCACTCAGGGTAATTGAGTGGTGATATGCTTCCGTTTGTCCTATGATTTTTGCCATCCACGTGCGCTATAGTTCTTGCAAAGCGTTGATTAGGTAGAACACAGATGCTCATGTTTACGTCGAAGATTAGGTTCTGTCAGAAGTGAGTGCAGGGCTAGCACGGAAGCAGCTTCTGCCAGAACCGTTGCTGGCAGTTTGGCGACGATTCCGGCTTCGCGCTGCCGAATCAATGCGCGGCGGTGTTCTTCGGCTTCGGCAGCCGCATGCGCGCGTGCGGTGCGCATGCGGCCTTTGCCGAACGGAACGGCGACACGCCACGTTCCATCGTTGAGCTGATACGACGAACCGTCGCCGCGTTTGCCGCGTTGCGTTGGCGCACGCGGCGTGAAACCGGCAGCGTGACTACCCATCGAGGATGCGGCGCTCTGCTTCAAGCATACATGGCAGGTTCAGTGTGTCATTAAGCGCCCAACTCAGGATGGAGCGTGCGTACCAATCGATGATGGTGACCAAATACATCCAACCTGCCCGTAAGCGAATGTATATGATGTCGATGGCCCAAATCTGATTAGGAGCAATAATGACTAGATTTCGCAATAGGTACGGATAGATCTGATGCTAATGCTGCCGTCGACTCAGATTTGGGCCAGGATAGATTGCCGTAATCCCCTAACCTTGCGGCGAAATAAGCGTGCCATAGGCTGCTCCTGTGGAAGCGCGATTGGTACTCACCGAGTATAATGTGGTCAGGAGGTGACCATGACAACCGCCGAGCGCCACATCTTAGAACTCATGACGAAGCTGCCACCAACGGCACGGGCCAGGGTCATGTCAACGTCGCTGAAGCGTGAAAAATTATCCGCAGATGACGCAGATTCCCTAGAGTCCGGAAAACAATCTGTGTCATCTGTGTCATCTGCGGATGACCATCGGACGTTGACATGGCCCTGGGCACGGGCCGAACTGTTTGACTTTGCCGCGTTTCTGCTGCACAAGCACAGCCAGGTTGAACAGGCGGTTTTAGCCTTAGACATCCTTGCCGAGCCATTAACCGAGACGAGCTTTCGCACCGCGAATCAAGTGCGCGACTATCTCGACGAGGAGCGTAATGCGTGGGAACGCTAGCGCTCCCGCGACAAATGCAATCAGCTTCTCGATAAAAGGATTACTCTAATGAACGACCGTTCATCCGCCTCATCACAGCCCGCCTCGACGATTCCGCGCGACGATCCCCGACGCGATCTTGCGGTTGCGCGCCCCGACGACGACCAAAGCTTGCTCCATCTTGGGATTGTGGGCGACACGTACACAATTTTGGTGAAGGGCAGCGATACCGCAGGCCGCTACACCTTGATCGACATGCACGTCCCGCCCGGCGGCGGGCCTCCTCCTCACCGCCACGACTTCGAGGAAATGTTCACGCTGCTCGAAGGTGAGATCGAGGTTACGTTTCGCGGCACGACATCGGTCGTGCGGGTCGGCGAGACGATCAACATCCCGGCCAATGCCCCGCATGCGTTCCATAATGCGTCCCATGCGCCAGCGCGGCTGTTATGCATGTGCGCGCCGTCTGGGCAGGAAGCGTTTTTCATGGAGATCGGTGTTCCCGTCGCGAGCCGGACGACGCCCCCGCCCAAGCTCGACGCGAGTGCCCAAGCCGCGATGCAGGCCAAAGCCGAGGCACTCGCGCCGCACTACCGGACAGAGCTACTGAAACCGTAACGAGCCAGGAACCTCGCGCGAAAGGAACTAACGCATCATTGTTTCGGTTTTTGGCACAGAGCGCCAAAAACCGAAACAAAAAAGATGCATCTTCCAAACGCCTTCTTAGTCCTACTATATCAACGTTATAAAGCATGGAGCAGAATGATT
>JACMIM010000820.1 GCA_014381165.1 Roseiflexaceae bacterium | reverse complement strand
GCCGCCCTGTGCGCCAATGATATCGACATACTCTTCAAGTTTGAGGAACTCGAGCGCCCGGTCGATCACACCAAGAAACGGCAGCTTCGTCACCTCGCCAAGCTGCTGCCCGGTGATATTGCCATAGAAGTATACGATTTTGAGAATAAGATCATTGATAAACCCCATCCCAATGCCAGTCTCGGCAATCGACGTTGGCTCAACTGGCACGTTTGGAGCGTGTGGGCCACTGGCCTGGGCGCTGGGCGGGGCGGCATTGTTCACCATTTCGCGTAGCTGAATGCTCATGTCAGTGCTCTGCTCGATCTGTCACTTGCCAAGGCGTCTCGCGAATCGCTTCGTGGGCGTCGAGCGGGCTAATCATGACAATGTGGCTGCATGCAACCAGCATCAGTGCGCTATGATACAGTAGTTGCTCGCTGTGCCCGTCGTAGACCCGCGCATCGGTGATGGCAAGATATTTGGCGGTGTCTTCCTCCAGCTCATCCTTGAGTCGCCGGTCTGGGCGCGTGTAGATGTTGCCGACGACAATCTGCGAAGCAGTGCGAATGAATGCAGGCAGCATATCTTTGCTTACCCGTTGGGTGAAGTACTTGCCCTTGTCGTCGATGCGCAAATCCATTGTCGTCCTCGCTTTTGGTAGGTTGGCGGTGCAGCAGGAGCGGAAGGGTGCCGAAACACGCCGTGTGAGGCCATGCAAATGGGCTGATTAGCAGGATGCTAATCAGCCCAAAGTATAGAAGCTTGCGTGATTCAAGACAAGCGCAGAACAGAACTATCTGATTGCGGTATGTGAGCAATCTCGGGGCATGGCATGCCGCCCCCAACAGCCGTAGCTACTCTTCGTTCATGTCGTCGTCGTCGCCAATGTCCGGCTCGATATCGTCGAGTCCCAGCTCTTCCTCGTCGCCACCGCCAAAGACATTCTCTTCGACCTCGGTGTCATCGTCGGAGCTGTCGTCGTCGTCCATCGTATCGCCGTCGATATCCTCGTAGGCACCAGTGGCGATATAGCCGCGCATTGCGCCCTCGCTGAACTTACCGGGGAACGAGACGCGCCCACGCTGTGAGGGATCTTGGTAGATTTCACGGATCAGCACGCGCATATGCTTGGCATCGGTCTGGACGATTGCGGCGATATAGCGATTACCGCCGCTCATCAGTTCGTTCAGCCGCTGGGCCAGCTTCGGCTCGATCCGCCCAAGCACATTGCCGAGTGCATCGACCACCATCACATTGCGGCCCTCGACGCGCAGATCGACCTTCTCACCAGTCACGACCGCCTCGACCTCAGGCCCTTTCTGCACATCGACCAGCGCGGTCAGCGCAGTCTTGCCAGTTTCGGTGATGAACAACCGCAGATCGACCAGCTCGCGGTTGGATCGGTCGGACACCTGCGGCGTGACGGCCCGCGTGATCAAGCTCTCGATTCGCTCGAAGTTCTTGCGGGCAATCGTGTTTGTCGGCACCAGGCGCAGCGCTGTGCCATAGGCATCGCGGGCCTGTGCAAACTCGCCCAGCTCGAAATAGGCTTTGCCCAGCCGATTGTATGTGTCAACGTCTTCGCCCAACTCGATTGTCTGGCGATTGATTTGGACTGCTTCCGACCAGCGGTTGCGCGCCGCCACTTCGATCGCGCGGTCTTGCAGCCGCCGCCGCTGGCGCTGCTTCTCATCCTGCTTCGTCAAAACAAGCTCCTTCGTGTCTGTTGCGCGTTGTTCAGCATACGCAACACGTTCTAGATCGGGCACCCTTCTGTTGGGAAGTTTACACAAGCAATCAAGCCAAACGTGACCAGGCTGTTGTTGAGTGCGTGGCCGACAATCGCGGGAACCAGGCTTCCCGTCCAGTGCGTCGCGGCAGTAAAGATCAGCGCCATCACAAACAGCGGAAAGAGCAGCCCAACTGCGCCCTGGCTGACGCCGGACAGGTGAATGCTCGCAAATAGCCCAGCGCTGATCAGGTAGGCCGCCACCAGCCAGCCGCGCCCGCCCGCCGAGCGCAGCGCGTTGAACAGATAGCCGCGAAACAGCGTTTCCTCGCCAATCGGCGCTAGCACGATCGTCATCACCGCGAACAGTGCCTGGCCAAGCAGATCGCCGGGACGAAAGAATTGAGCCATCTGCGCGCTCTGGTCGTTCTCGATGCCAAGCACCCGTGAAAAGAACCAGCCAAACGCGATATTGGTTATCAGCGCCGCAAGGCCCACGCCCACGCCGATCGCAAGGTTGCGCGGCCACTGCGCGCTCGTGATGCCAATGCGTGCCAGCGGTTCGCGCCGAACTAGGCCGATCCGGATCAGCGGTATGGCGACACAGATAACGTTTTGTAGCAGCACCGAGATAAAGACGCCGGGCATGCCGATTAGTGCGATCTGTTCCTGCGGGGAGAGGCGGCGGATGTCGTCTAAACTCAGCCCCTGCTGAAACGCGGCGATGCCGAGTCCCACAATCTGAACGGCAAGAACGCCGATGAAGATCAGCGCCACTGTAATCAGCAGGTCGATCCAGACAACCCCGGCGAGCGGCCAGAGGCGGCGTGCTGCCGGGGCGGGTGTGGTGAACTCCAGATTGGTTTCAGCCATTAGGCGGGAATCCTCTCGCCGGCAAGCTGCCCCTGGAGCGACCATGCACCGGTTTTGGTGATGTGTACCAGCGCGAGTCGGCCAGTCCAGTTCTCAGCGTCGCTAAAAAAAACCAGCTTATTCTGTGGCGTGCGCCCGCGCCATTTGCCTTTGCTTTCGCCCTCGACCAGCACCTCGACGGTTTGGTCGAGATAGGCGGCATTACGCTCGGTCGAAATCTGCTCCTGCATACGCTCCAGCTCGATCCGGCGAATCTGCTTCTCAGGCTCCGGCACAGCGAACTCAGGGTTCTCTTCCATCTCGCCGGCGCGCGTGCCGGGCCGCCAGGAGTAAGCTGCAATATGAATCTTATCGAAGCGAATCTCACTGGCGAGGTCAAGTGTACCTTGGAAGTGCTGGCGCTGTTCGCCTGGGTGCCCAACAATAACGTCGGTTGTCATTGCGACGTGCGGCATGGCCGCGCGGATACGGCCGATCAGGTCGCGGTAGCGCTGCACGGTGTAGCCGCGGCGCATAATCTTCAGAATGCCATCGTCGCCAGATTGCACGGGCAAATTGATTTCAGGCATACACTTTGGCAGCTCGGCGACCGTCTGGATGAGCTTGTCGACCATCCAAGCTGGGTGCGAGGTGAGAAAGCGCAACCGCACCAGCCCCGGTACATCGTGGATGGCGCGCAGCAGATCGGCCAGGCCAGGCCGCCCTGGCAAATCGTGCCCCCACGAATCGACGATCTGGCCCAGCAGCGTGATTTCCTTTGCGCCCCGCGCCACAATTCGCGTTACCTCGTCGACGATCTCGGCCAGTGGGCGGCTGCGCTCGCGGCCACGGCGCAAGGGGATCACGCAGAACGCGCAGCTCATATTGCAGCCGTACTGGATTGGCACATGCACCGAAACTGGCGGGTGCGTCCAGTCGGCCACTGGCAGCGCCGGGTCTTCGAGTTGGTAGATCGGGTTGGGAGCTAGCGCGAGCACCTCATCGACCGCTGAAGGTGAAACGAAGTGATCGACCACTGGCAGCTTCTGCTTGAAGATCGACAGATTGTTCGGGCCGACCATGCAGCCCCACAGCACCACGCGGGTATCCGGCTGCTCGCGCTTGACCCGCTGGAGTTCGCCGAGCTTGCCCATGATGCGTTCCTCGGCCGAGGCGCGCACACTACACGAGTTCAGCACGATGAAGCTAGCTTCCTCCGGCCGTTCAGCAGGCGCATAGCCGACGCCCTGGAGCGCCGCTTCAAGCCGCTCGGAGTCGGAGATATTCATCTGACAGCCAACTGTCCAGACGTAGTAGCGGCGCTCGCGCGGCGTGAGGTCTCGCGAGGGTTTGGGCAGTGTCTGGGCGAAGGCCTCAAATGGTAGCAGTGTCAGGTCATTCATGGGCATATTCCTGCACATTGATTTTCCACAGCAGCCGCGTAGTATAACGCATCGCGACGCAGCGCGCAAGGAAAGGTGAAATGCGTGGGCGCAGCAGGCGGGTTGAAACCCGCTGCTGCGATGCAAAACGCGCTTCAGCGCGTTTGGGGGTATCAGACGCCGGATTCATCCGGTGGCCGTGGTGGTGGCGCAAAACCCTGTGTCACACGCCAAAAGGCGAGCGGCAACAGGCGACGCGCGCGGGTAGACCCGCGTGTCGCTTGTCTGTTGCCGCTCGCCTGGCCGCTACCAAACAATAATTGGCAAGCCGTTTGCCACGCTTTGGTCGGCAGCGGTCTTGAGGACGGTCAGGCAGCGCATGGCTGGGCTGCTAGTCGGCACGCCCGCGCCCTGGAGCAATGTGGCTAGCTCGGCTAGTTCACGTTGCAGCCCAACCGAGGAGCCAAAACTGACCACCTTGTCGTCGTCGTCCAACTCTTCTTCGTCTTCTTCTTCGACCTCGACCTCAAGCCAGAGCGGCTCTGCGAAATCGATCGGCAGGTAGTAGCCGCCATCGGCTTGATGGTTGATCAGGTTGGCGAAACGTGTTTGCTTCTCGCCTTCCCAAATAGCAACGAGCGCCTCATCTGGCTCGCCATCTTGATCTTCGGGTAGCGTCAGGACTGGAGCGATGTCGCGCCCCTGTTCGAGATACGCTGCCATCAGGCGCAGCTGGTAGAGATCCATAAAGCGCTCGATGCCGCCCTCCCAGACCTCGGCACCTGGCTGCGAGAGCAGATCGGCCTCGACGCCTTCTTCGCGCAGCATATCCTGAATGTCGGAAAGCCACTCGCGCTCTTCTTCGAACAGCTCGCGGTCTTCCTCCGGGCGGGTGGTGAAGATCGACCCAACTAGCAGATCAAGCTCCGTCGGCTCAGTCGTGTCGCTCATGTGGCGCTCCTATTGTTACATCCGTGCTGATATACACGCTCAAGGTTCGCACGAAGTATACCACTATCTGTCTTGACGCGATTCAGTGCTGGCGGTAGAATCCATGTGTCTGGAATCGGCTGAATCCCTTCTTTTCACGGAGTTCTTTCTCAGGTTGCTCAGAGGCGGCAAGGTCTAGCGCTTCACGGCCCTGGTGCTCGTTATTCTGTTCAAGGCAGCCATACCATGAAATCAGAGTCTTCTGCGCCGCTTTCACCTGCCCTGCCCAATCAGCGGCGGCCTCGGTTGTTGCTGGCCGGCGCGGCAGGGTTGTGCTGGGTCGGCGCGATCGCGCTGCTGGTTGGCCCAGATCTGGTTGCCACGGCCGAGCTGTTCAGCCCGCTCCGGGTGATTTTCTATGCGCTGGTGCTGGCTGCAGCCCTGCTCACCTTTGTGCCGCTCGAAGTTGCCTTGCGCATCCCTGGGCTGGCGCTAGAGGGAGCCTGCGGTGCGCTGCTGCTGCTGTATGCGCTGGCGTTTATCCCGCCGCCGACCGCGCCAATCTATCACCTGCCCGATACGCCAGTGTACCTGATCTTCCTTGGCGGTTTGTTTGCGCTGATCTCGGCGGCGGCACTGCCGCTAGTGGCGCTCGTTGGGCAGCGCGTCTTTCGGCGGCGCGCCCGCCAGTACGATCTCGTGCGCTCACGGCGGCAGGCCCATGCGATCGGTGCTTTGGCAGTGGCCTATGGTGTGCTGGGCGGCCTACGGATTCAGACGCCGCTTTCTGTGTTGTTGGCTACGCTGGTTGTCGTTCTGATCGAAATTCTGTTTCTGGCATATGTGGAGGCGGCGCAGTGACCGCTCATCGAAGGGCCAAAGGCCCAGAAAGGCGCACCTGTGCGTACCATTGCAATCATTGGGATGGGCTTGATCGGTGCATCGCTTGGCATGGCCCTGCGCTCGGCAGACGAAGAGCAAGCCGTGCTTGGGCCGACCGTGATTGTCGGCTATGACCGCGACCCATCAGCCACTGCGCGTGCGCGTGGGCGGCTGGCGATCGACCGGCAAGCCCGCACGCTCGCGGAGGCGCTGCATGAGGCCGACCTGGTGGTGGTCGCGGTGCCGCCACTGGCCGCGCGCGAGCTGTTCAGCCAGATGGCCCCGCTGCTGCCCCACGGTGCGGTCGTTACCGATACGATCAGCACCAAGGTGGAAGTGCTTGCCTGGGCACACGAGCTGCTGCCGCGCACGGTCGATTTCGTTGGCGGGCACCCCATGGCCGGCAAGGAGCAGTCCGGCGCGGAGGCCGCCGACCGCGATCTGCTGCGTGGTGCCGTATACTGTTTGACGCCCGACGCCCAACCCGCAGCGCTTCAGTTGGTCGAAGCCATGGTGCGCCAGGCCGGTGCAAAGCCCTACTACCTGGACGCGCTCGAACACGATAGCTTTGTGGCTGGTGTCTCACACTTGCCATTTTTGCTTTCGGCGGCTCTGGTTGAAGTGACTAGCAACAGTTCCAGTTGGCGCGAGATGTCGCCGCTGGCCGCCACTGGCTTCCACGATCTCACTCGGCTGGCCTCCGGCGACCCAGCCATGCACCGCGACATCTGCCTGACCAACGCCGACGCGCTCATCCGCTGGGTCGATGCGACAAGTGAGTGGCTGGCGACGCTGCGTGAGCAGTTGTCCACGCGCGATGCCGAAGCGCTCGGTGCCATGTTCGAGCACGCCCGCCAGGAGCGTGAGCAGTGGTTGCTTGCGCGGCCCAACCAGCGCCCCGGCGAGGGCGAGTTCGTCAATCCCACCGGCGTCCAGCCCGAGCGCCGCAATATCTTCAGCTTCGGCGGCGGGCGGCGTAAGAAGTAGTGTTCGGTCTCGCGGGCTAGAAGCCCGCTGTTACAACATGAAACGCGCTAAAGCGCGTTGAACTGCTCCAACGCGCTTTAGCGTGTTTTGTGTGCTATCGGCGCGGCTTCTAGCCCACCGACGTGGTGGCGGCGCGTTGAACTGTTCCAACGCGCTTTAGCGTGTTTTGTGTGCTACCGGCGCGGCTTCTAGCCCGCCGAGGTGGTGGCGGCACTAAACGCTACCGCACGCTCGGCCCACCCCGCTCGTTGCGGCCAGCGCAGCCGAATGCTATACTTTATGCTGTTTCGCGAAGCAAGGAGCGGGTGCAATGGAGCATAAAATACGTGTGCTGGTGGCGAAGCCCGGACTGGATGGCCATGACCGTGGGGCAAAAGTGATCGCCCGCGCGCTGCGCGACGCTGGCATGGAAGTGATCTACACCGGCCTCCAGCAGACGCCCGCGATGATCATCGAGGCCGCGCTGCAAGAAGATGTTGACGTGATCGGCCTCTCGATCCTGTCTGGCGCGCACATGACGCTGCTGCCCAAGGTTTCACAGCTGCTGCGCGAACAGGCCATGGACGATGTGCTGGTGGTTGTCGGCGGCATCATCTCCGACGCCGATGCGACGATCCTGAAGCGTGACCATGGCGTCGCTGCGGTGTATGGGCCTGGCGCTTCCATGCAGGAGATCGTTTCCTTCATCCGCGAACACGCTGGTTCCGGTCGGGTTTCATAATATGGGCTGTGAATCAACCAGCAGAACCATTCGCCGTGAAGTACTCCGCTCGACGTTGCCGGCTACATACCATGAATAATCTAGATTCCGCGACGCTTGCCGCCCAGCTACTGGGAGGTCATCGCCATGCCCTGGCGCGCGCGATCACGCTGGCTGAAACCGGCGGAGCCGAAGCCCGTGCCCTGCTCGGCGCGGTCTACCCGCACACTGGCGGCGCGCTGGTGGTTGGTGTGACTGGTGCTCCTGGGGCCGGTAAATCGACCTTTGTGAATGCGCTAGCCCAGCACTGGCGTGCGGCAGGCCGAACGATCGCCATCCTCGCCGTCGACCCAAGCTCGCCATTCAGCGGCGGCGCGATTCTTGGCGACCGCATTCGCATGCAGCCACTCGGCGGCGATCCCGGTGTCTTTGTGCGCAGCATGGCTAGCCGTGGGCGGCTTGGCGGCATCGCTCACGCCACCGACGATGCGGTTGCGCTTATGGACGCAGCCGGTTTCGACGTGGTGGTGATCGAAACAGTTGGTGCGGGCCAGAGCGAGGTTGAGATTGCGGCGACCGCGCCAACCACGGTTGTGATCGAGACGCCTGGCACTGGCGATGATGTTCAATCGATCAAGGCCGGTATCTTGGAAATCGCTGATGTGTTTGTGGTCAATAAGGCCGATCGTGAGGGGGCCGACAGTGTCATTCGTAACTTGCAAACCATGTTGCGTCTAGCTGAACGCAGCGTGAGCAGCTGGATGCCGCCGGTGCTACCCGCCGTAGCACTGCGTGGCGAAGGCATTGCAGCAATCGCCGCAACGATCGACCAGCATTATGCGTACATGTTGCAGGGCGAACGGCTGCGGGTACACGCCCAAGCTCGGGTCGAGCGGGCGCTTGCGTTGAGTGTGCAGGAACTCGCCGTGACACGCGCGCGCGCGCACGGCGGCGGCGCAACCTGGCGGCAGCTGGTCGAGCGCGTGATCGCTCGCCAGATCGACCCGTACAGCGCGGCAGATGTATTGCTCGACGCACCGTAAGTTCAGGCGAAACCGTACCTCTAGGGCATGGACTCCGCGTATGAGCCATGCTATAAACAGCCATGATTGAACTATCGAGCTTGCTTGCTCGGAGGCGCTGCGTGGATCATCTGATCACCGATCTGTTGAACAACCCCAAGGTGCTCGAAACGCGCGAGCACATGCACCACAGTATTCCCAAGTATGATCATCTTCGCCGCTCAGTTAAATACTCAGCCCGGATCGCGCGCATGCTTCACGCCGACGAGCGGGTGTGTGTGCGCGCCGCACTGATCCACGATATCGACTCGCGCGCTGGTACGCTGACCACCCACGGTAAGATCGCCGCCGACTGGGCCGCTGCGCAAGGCGAGTGCGCGCAGGTGTGCCTGGCGATCGTGAGCCACATGTTTCCGTTTGGCCCCAAGCCGACCACGCGCGAGGCCTGGGTACTGGTACTGGCTGACAAAGCCGCCTCGCTTGGCGACATGAAGCAGTTCGTCGGCGGCTTGCTCGACGGCACGAGCATGACGCTGCGCCGCCAGTTGCTAGAAAGCGACCCCTACTACCGCGTTAAGACGCGCCGCGCGCACAAGCAGCGCCTCAATCCTAAAGCCTAGAGAGAACAAAGAACAGAGAACAAAGAACAAACTTTTTGTTCTTTGTTCTCTGTTCTTTGCTCTTCGTTCTTCGTTTCTTGTTCTTTGTTCTTTGTTCTTCGTTCTCTGTTCTTTGTTCTTCGTTCTTACAACCCCGCTTTGACCTCGCCGGTGAGCGATCGCGGCTGCGGGTTCTCTGTTTTCGCGCGGCTGTTCACATGCGCCATGGCCCCCGCAGGCTGCACACCGCCAAGTCGATCGTACACATAAACAAACAGATCGCGGGCGATTGCAGCCAGCGGCGCGGAAAGAACCACGCCGAGAATGCCGAATACAGAACCCATCGCGATCAGCACCACCGTCAGGATGGCCGGGTGAACGCCAACACTTTCGCCGACAATGCGCGGGACAAGAAAGTTATTCTCTAGCTGCTGCACGATCACATACACGACCAGCGCAGCCAGTGCTCCTTGCGGGCCAGCGGTGAACAGGGCGATAATAATGCCGGGAACCGAGCCGATGATCGGGCCAAGTACTGGGATGAACTCGGTGATGCCGGCAATGATTGCTAGCAGCAGAATATACTGTACCTCGATGCCGAACAGCCGAAGCGACAGCAGCCCCAGCCCGACCGCAACACCAACTGCGACACACAAAACCAACTGGCCGCGCACATAATCGCTGAACACCTTATTGACCATCGCCCAGGTGTTCCAGAAGTCGGGCCGAAGGTTGTGGTGGAGCAGCGAATCGATGAAGTTGCGACCCTCTTTTTGGTCGTTCAGCACATAGAACAACCAGATTGGAATGATCAAGAAGCCAATTGTGAACGACGCAATCGTGACCACATTCGAGATTTGGGCCAGAATGAACTGAAGTGTTTCCTGGGCGATCACGCCGACGTTCTGGCGCACGCTTTCAAAGCCGCCCGCAATCGCCGGATCAAGCTGTTCCTGCAAAGCGGGTGGCACGGTCTGGCGGTAACGCGTAACGAGATTCCCAAAAATCTGCTGCGCTTGCTCCATATTAGGTAGGTTGCCGAGCAGTTCGCGCACTTGGTCGATCGCCGGCGGCACAATGTAGGAAAATCCTACCACCACAAGCACTGTTCCCGCAACATAGACGGTGAGAATCGCAAGCCAGCGCGGCATTTTGTTGGCGAGCCGGTTGACAAACGGTGTGAGCAGAAACGCCAGCACCAAGCCGATAATAAATGGCGTGAGCGCGCTGCCCGCTCGCCAAAGCAGCCAAGCAACGCCATATAGCGCCGAGAGGCATAACGCCCAACGCGCCAATGTGCGCCACGACGGCATACTGAAGCGTAGCGGCTCGTTCGGATCCATCGTTGGATTGGTAGGCGTCGCGGCCTCAGGGGGCACCGGCGATTGTTCAGGCGGGGTGGCCGGAAATGTACGCGCCACAAAACACTCCTTGCATCTGTCGAAACCGACGTTCGTTCTTCAGCTCACCAGGCAAGAATTAGACCAGAGCCACCGCGTGGCTGAAGCCGCTGGCTGGGGGTACTCAGCCCGCCTGCGCGGGCTGAGTACGCTAGGTTAGCCCGCGCAGGCGGGCTTCGTCATG
>JACMIM010000819.1 GCA_014381165.1 Roseiflexaceae bacterium | reverse complement strand
GGCCTGGCGGTGCCGCCAGCCGCGCTAACCACAGCGAGCGGTCTGTTCAGCGCTGGCCTGGGCTTCGCGGCCCGTCCGTTTATGGGGCTAGGGCGTAAAGCCCACAAGCTTTAGCCGTGGGATATACGCCTTTTACTTGCTTTAGCCGCCTTAGCCGTTGACAGCACAAGCGTGCTGTGATAAAGTGAATGTACACGATATCGAAGGTTGTTGTACTGGAAATAAACCGTGTCCGCCCCTGTGGTGTTGGTTGAGTACTCCCAACATTCTAGCAGACCGGGCGTGCTACTGGCAGGATACAATATACTAAAGCCTTCGCTCATCGTGAGCCTTCCTGGCCCTGTCCAGGTAGAGTAGAATAGGTGTGGGATGGGGCGGCATCCCCTTGAAGCCCAAGCGTTTACGCTTGGGAGCCGTCACCAGCGATGTGTTGAGCGGCGTGCAGTTCCTGCTGAACGACCAGTTTTCGATTGGCGAGAAAGTCGAGATTGGCGATAAGGATGTGATCGGCACGATCGAGCAGATCACGCTGACCCAAACCGTGCTACGCGGTGAGGATGGCGAGCTGTGGATTGTGCCAAATGGCGATGTGCGCACCATTCGCAACTTCTCGCGCGGTAGCTTCTCGCCCGCCAATGTCCACCTGACCGTCGCCGCTGCCCGCTTCGACGACGCCATGGAGATTCTTGAACAGACCATCGCCGATCTGGGAAATAGTGTGGTGACCAGGCCTGAAATCATCAGCGCGGCCGGCGAGATCGGCGAAACGGTGACGCTGACGCTGGTGCTCAAGGCACCCTATGGCAAGGCTCCCGAAGTGCGCCGCGCCGCGCTCAGCCGTATTCAGGATGAATTGGCCGCGCGCGGAATGATCAGCGGGGTAGAAGACGAGCGCATTGCCGGATGATTCCTGCCAAAAAAAGCCATAGGGCACGGCATGGCGTGCCCCGACATCAAGCAGGCTTGCTGGTCAGATTGGATTCATACATTCTGCCAAACGAAGCCATAGGCCGGAATGCTATTCGGCAAGCCCAAACCGAGTCCAGGCGGCACAGGCTGATCATCGCTCGAAAGGTTGTGAACGCAGACCATACGCTCGCCCCCACCGGGAGCGGTTCGCAGCAGCGCAAAGAAGGCCTCGCCCAGATCGAGCACCTGCTGCGCGCCACTAGGATGCAGGGCCGCCGCGGCACGGCGCGCCCGGATCAGCGCCGACATCGCGGCGAAGACCTGGCGCTCGTGAGTGCCTGGATCGGCCAGGCGAGCCTCGAGTTCGGCGCGCTGCCACTTTTCACGGTTGATCGTGCGCGCCCGCCCGGTTGCAGCTAAACCCACCAAGTTATTATGTGAACCTACAAGACTATGGATGTAAATGCCTGGCACGCCCTGGAGCGCCAGCATGATCGCGTGGGCGCAGATAAAGCGATCGACTGCGAATTCGTCGGCGGCGTGCGGGTCGGAAAGCGCATCGAACAGCGTAATGTTCAGCTCGTAGGGGCTTTGGCTGCCATCAGGATTGTTCTTGTAGGACACGCGGCCGCCGTGAGCCAGCACCTGTTCAGCCAGCGCGCCAACCTCTTGCGGCGAAAGGATGCCCGTCGCCGGCACAACCCCGATACCATCGTGCGAGGCTAGAAAGTTGAAGAAGGTGGTTTGCGCGGAGGGCGGCGCGAGCGTTCCGGCCCACTCACTCAGGTGGCGGCCGCTGCCGGTGTGCAGCGCGTTGAGCACCAGCGGTGACAGCGGAAACTGGTAGACCATCTGGGCTTCGTTGGTGCCGTCGCCAAAGTAGCTGATATTGTCGGCGTGCGGCACATTGGTTTCAGTCACCAGCAGCACATTCGGTGCAACCTCGTCCAGCACGCTGCGGAACAGCTGCACGGCGCGGTGGGTCTGCGGCAGGTGAATGCAGCGGGTGCCAAGCTCTTTCCACAGGTAGCCGATCGCGTCCAAGCGCAGCAGCGACGCGCCCTCGGCCACATACAGCAGCAGCACGTCGATCAGTTCAAGCAGCACCTCAGGATGCGCCACGTTCAGGTCGATCTGGTCGACGCTAAAGGTCGTCCAGAGCCATTTTTCGCCATCGGCGGTGTCGAATTTCGAAAGCAGTGGATGGGTGCGCGGGCGGGTAACCTGCGAGACATCGGTGTGCGGATCGAGCGCGATGAAATAATCGCGCACGGCGGGGTCGCCCAGCAGGTAGGCTTTGAACCAGGCGCTCGAGGCCGAGATGTGGTTGACCACCGCGTCATACATCAGCTTGTAGCGCGCCCGCAACGGCGCGAGATCGGCCCACACGCCGAGCGCCGGATCGACCGCGCGGTAGTCGACCACCGAAAAGCCATCGTCGGAAGTGTAGGGGTAGAACGGCAGCAGGTGGACGCCGCTGACCACATCGCCGAGCGTGGTGGCCATGACCTCGCCCAGCGTGCGTAGCGGCGCGACGCCCGGCTCCTGCACTTGATCGCCATACGTAATCAGGATCACGTCGTCTTCGCTCAAGCGTTGCTGCTGCGAACCCACGCGGCCAAGCTCGGGGTGAGCCGCGCGAAATGCCGCTAGCCGCGCCTGCAACTGAACTGCAAGTGCATCGGCCCGCGCTGTGCCGTAGAGGAAGGCAAGGTGGCCGTGGATGATATCGTGTGTGGTTGGCATGTGTGGTATTCCTCGGTACGAAGGATGGCCCCATCCGGGCTATCGCCCCATTGCCTCGCGGTATTCGGGCACGCTGATCATGGCCGGGCGCTCGTGGTCGCGAATCTGACGCACCTCGAGGTGGAATTGGTCATGTTCGGTGGGCAAGATCAGCTTCATCGACTGGTTGATTGGCTCCAGCAGCCGCACACGCTGGCGTTCTTCAAGCCGCTGCATGACCACCTGAGTGATTGCAAAGGCCATTTTCGAGAGCGGCACGAGCTCCTGGTTGCGGTGAACGCGCTGCTGTAAATCGGCTTGGGCCAGCGCACTCAGGCCGTGGTTTTGCAGCAGGTCGATCAGCAGGCCGGTTTCGACGCCATAGCCGGTGAAGAACGGCACCTGTTCGATAGCAACGCGCCGGGCGGCATACTCGCCGGACAGCGGCTGAATCATTCCGGATAGCTCGGGGTAGAACAGATTCAGCAATGGCCGGGCGCTCGTGGTCGCGAATCTGACGCACCTCG
>JACMIM010000818.1 GCA_014381165.1 Roseiflexaceae bacterium | reverse complement strand
TATTTCCTTGCCCGCCGCAGGCGAAATGAAAGCTTTTGGGCAACTGCGTAACTCCTAACAATTATAGTGGGCGATGCCAACGCCCCACAGCAGCTAGATGGCGAGCAAGCGCGTACATGGCTGCTCGACGCCGCGCGCCGTCGGCCAGCGTAAAGGAGGCTGGCTTTATGAAACCCTATCAGACCGAGTTGCGCGTGTATCCGCTCTCCTGGCCCTGGCGTGCAAAACAACAGCTGATTGAAATTGGCTTCCCCGAGGAGCAGATTACTCAGTTCATGCCGATGGTATGGCTAGCCTTCTTTGTTCATGTTGCCAGCTGCCTTTTTCTCGGAGTCGTGGTATTGATCATCCTCAAAGACAAACTGACCAATTTCCGCAACCGCTTCTAGTCCGGCAACAGCACCTGTGCGACGATGGCCGTGCGCGTGTGCGTGCGGCTCTTCGCCGTGCCCTTTGCATCCTGTAACACATCGTTTACAAACGCGCCTATGTTTGCAACAGCCGCGCTGCTACACTGCTCTTAGATGCGCGAGTGCCCACGGGGGTGCTCGCTGCCCTGAGTTGCCCGCACCTGCTGCGGGGGAGTGAGAGGCATTGCGATGGCCGTTCTTGAAAAACTTGGCACGATAGATAAAGCGCGTCTGATCGCCGACTACGATGTGCTGCACCAGACCAACCCGATCACGCGCTTGGCTCGCCACTACCGCGACCGCCTGCTCAAAGAAACCAGCCTGGACGAATTGGTGCAGCTGCCGCCGGCCACGCTGCGCTCGCGGATCGACGGCATGGTCAACCAGATGATTCTGGAAGAGGGCCGCGTGATCGCAGGCCGCGACCGCGCCGAGCTGATCAACATCATTCTCGATGAGACGGTTGGCCTTGGCCCGATCGAGACGCTGATGCGCGACCCGACCGTGACTGAGATCATGGTCAACTGGGTACGCCGCCACGATGACGACCACGAGGGCTATGCGCGCGTGTTCGTCGAGCGCGACGGCCTGGTGCAGCCTGCGCCTGAAATCTGGTTCGAAAGCCGCGACCATATTCTGCATATTATCGACCGAATTGTCTCGCCGCTTGGCCGCCGTATCGACGAAAGTGTGCCGATGGTGGACGCCCGCCTGCGCGATGGCAGCCGCGTGAATGCGGTGATCGCGCCGCTGGCGGTCGATGGCGCACTGCTGACGGTGCGCCGCTTTCGCAAGGATCCGTTCACGATCGACGACCTGATCGCGCTGGGCACGCTAACCGCCGACATGGGCGAGTTCCTGCAAGCATGTGTGATCGGCAAGCGTAATATTTTGGTCAGCGGTGGCACGGGCAGCGGTAAAACCACACTGCTGAATGTGCTGTCGGGCTTCATCCCGCACGCCGAGCGCAATATCACGATTGAGGATGCCGCCGAGCTGCGGCTGCATCGCACCCACCCGCATGTTGCCCGGCTGGAGGCGCGCGCGCCCAATGTCGAGGGCAATGGCGAGATCACTATCCGCCAGCTGGTGCGCAACTCGCTGCGTATGCGCCCCGATCGGATTATTGTCGGCGAGGTGCGTGGCGCGGAAACGCTGGACATGCTCCAGGCCATGAACACCGGCCACGAGGGTTCGATGACCACGGTGCATGCCAACACGCCGCGCGACGCACTGAGCCGCCTGGAAACCATGGTGATGTGGGCCGAAGGTGCCAAGGAGCTACCACTCCAGGCCATCCGCGAGCAGCTGGCCAGCGCGCTCGACATTATTGTGCAGCAGACACGCCTGCCCAATGGCAAGCGCAAGGTCGTCAGCGTCTCCGAGGTGCTGGATGTACGCCATGGCGAGATCATTCTGCGCGACATCTTTCTATTCAACCGTGGTGTCGACGAGCAGGGCAATATTGTCGGCGAGTTTACCGCCACTGGTGCGCGCCCGCGTTGCCTGCCCAAGATCGAACCGCGGCCAGGCGGCCTGAACCACCTGTTCATGCCGACCTACCTGGCCGATACGCTCGGCCCGCATGTGCTTGGCAACGAAGCGATCACCGAAATCATGATCAATGGGCCGCACAATGTCTGGCTTGAAGAGCAAGGCCAGCTGCGAGCTGCGCCCGAGATTCGCTTTCGTGATAACACGCATCTGCTGAAT
>JACMIM010000817.1 GCA_014381165.1 Roseiflexaceae bacterium | reverse complement strand
CGAAGCATCTGCGAGCGGTTGTCGACTACATTGCGATCGTGAACGATGGCAGCAGGGCAATGGTTGAGCGTTCAAGTGGGCAGATGCTTCGCCGCTACGGTGTTGTTGCCCGTATTTCATCTCGTCATCTTGTCACCTTGTCACCTTGTCATCTTGTCACCTTATCATCTTGTCATCTTGTCACCGTGTCATCTTGTCACGAAGCTAGATCATCGAGCAGGTATAACCCTTCATCGATGATCGCCAGTCCTTCGCGCAACTGCTGCTCGTTGATGCACAGCGGCGGGTTGCAGAACACCGTGTTCCAGCGCACCAGCGTGAATAGACCGTGTTGGAATAGAAAGGCCTTGAGCTTATTGGCCGGGGCCAGCGCCGCGCCACTTGGATTGAATGGCACCAGCGGCTCGCGGGTCGCCTTGCTCTTGACCAGTTCCAGCGCGCTGAACAGGCCGATCGCCCGCACATCGCCGACGCAGGCGTGGCGCGCGGCCATGGCCTCCAGCTCGCGCTTCAGCACCACGCCGAGCGTGGCAGCATTCTCGATCAGCCGGTCTTCCTTGTAGATCTGCATGTTGGCCACCGCCGCTGCGCAGCCAACCGGGTGGGCGTGGTAGGTCAGGCCAGCGTTTAGAAAGCGGGTCTCGAAGTACTCGGCGATCTCGGCGCTGACCACCGCCGCGCCCAGTGGCACATACGAACTGGTCAGCCCCTTGGCAACTGTCATGATGTCGGGCTGGACGCCCCAGTGGTCGAGCGCGAACCAGCGGCCGGTGCGCCCAAAGCCCGACATGACTTCGTCGGCAATGTACAGGATGCCATACTTGGTGCAGAGTTCGCGCAGGCCACGGATATAACCTTCGGATGGAATCAGGATGCCATTCGTGCCTACAACCGTTTCGGCGATCAGCGCGGCAATCGTATGCGGCCCCTCGAATTGAATGATATCGTCGGTCATCGCGAGAATCTGCGCAGTGTAGGCTGGATCGTCGGGAGCAGCACCGGCGCGGTAGGGGTAGAAATCGGGGATACGCACGACGCCAGGGATGCCTGGCTCGGCCTGCCAGCGGCGCGGGTCGCCGGTCAGGCTCAAGGCTCCGGCGGTTGCGCCATGGTAGGAACGGTAGCGCGCCAAAATCTTATGTCGCCCTGTGACGATGCGGGCCATGCGAATGGCGTTCTCGACCGCGTCGGCCCCGCCGGTGGTGAAGAAGGCTTTGCTCAGGTTAGCCGGCGTGACCTCGGCCAGCATGCGGCCAGCCTCGGCACGAATGTCGGTGGTGAAGGTTGTGGGTGAAACAAAGCTGACCCGGCGCATCTGGCGCGTGACCGCCTCCAGCACGCGCTCGTCGCCATGGCCAATGTTCACCGACATGAGCTGCGAGTTGAAATCAAGGTAGCGTTTGCCGTCGGTATCCCACAGATACACGCCCTTGGCATGGTCGATCGGGATCGCGCTCAACGCCGATTGCACCGACCAATCATACAGCGTGTGTTCGCGGGTCAGCGTCAGGATGTCTTGCGAAGTCATTTCAAGCGTTGTCATACAAACTCCAAATCTTGAACAAAAACGAAAGCCGAACATTTTTACCACGAAGCACACGAAGAACACGGAAGAAAGACGAAAGACAAAAGACGAAGGCCAGACCTTGTTTCTTTTATCTTTGGTTCACCCTTCGTGTCCTTCGTGTGCTTCCTGCGCTTCGTGGTTTTGAGTTACAGGAATCCATCCCTACTTGCCGAACGGCCGCCGATGAACAAAACGGCCCGCGCCCTGCTCGCCCGCCCAGGTGTCGCCCTCGACCAGCACGCGCCCGCGTGAAAGCACCGTGCGCGGCGCACCAATCAACTGCCAGCCCTCATACAGCGAGTAGTCGGTGCGCTGGTGGTTCGTGGCAGCGCTGATCGTGCGCGTCGTTTCGGGGCCCCACACCACGATATCAGCATCCGCGCCGGGGGCGATCAGGCCCTTCTGCGGGTAGCAGCCGAACAGCTTGGCCGGATTGGTGCAGCACAGCTCGACCCAGCGGTTGAGTGAGATTTTGCCCACCCGCACACCGTGAGTATACAACACCATCAGGCGCTCCTCGATGCCGGGGCAGCCATTGGGGATGGCGGCGAAGCTGCCCTGGCCAAGCTCCTTGCCGGGCGATCGGCCCTGAACCCCACCTTCGAACCAGAACGGGCAGTGATCGGTGGAAATCACCTGGAGCGAGGTATCGGCCACGCCCTGCCACAGCGCCACTTGGTCGCTTACCTCGCGGAAGGGCGGCGAGCAGACCCACTTCGCGCCTTCAAAGCCCTCGCGGGCCAGATCATCCTTGGTGAAGAAGAAGTACTGGGTACACGTTTCGGCGTAGATATTCGTGCTGCCGCGCGCATGCGCCAGCCGCACCTGTTCCAGCGCCCCGGCGTTGGTCAGGTGGACGACATACAGATTGGCCCCGGCCACCTCGGCCAGACGAATGGCGCGCCCAGTGGCCTCGGCTTCTAGTCCAGCCGGGCGAGTCAGCGCGTGGTACTTGGGCGTCAGATGACCGGCTGCTAGCGCCTCTTTGATCAGGATGTCGATCGCATCGCCATTCTCGGCATGCACCATGATCAGCAGATCGTGCGCGGCGGCCTGCTGCATGGCCCGGAACAGCGTGGTGTCATCGACCTGAAGCGCGCCCTTGTAGGCCAGAAACAGCTTCATGCTGGTTGCGCCATACTCGACGCAGCGCGGCATTTCCGCCAGCACGCTATCGGGAAGATCGGTAATTGCCACATGAAAGCCATAGTCGATCGCGGCCTTGCCGCGCGCTTTGGCATGCCAGATGTTGAGCGTTTCGCGCAGGGTCGCGCCTTTGGGCTGGATGGCAAAATCGATATGCATGGTTGTGCCGCCAAAAGCCGCCGCGCGATGCCCGGTGAAAAAGTCGTCCGACGAGGTAGTGCCGCCAAAGGGCATATCCAGGTGGGTGTGAACGTCGATGCCACCCGGTATGACATACGCGCCGCTGGCGTCAATCGTGGTATCACCGCTCAACGCCTTGCCAACGGCGACAATCTGCTCGCCCTCGATCAGCACGTCGGCGGGAAATGTATCGCTGGCGGTCACTACGGTGCCGCCCTTGATGACGGTCGTCATTGAAATGTACTCCTCACGTCCCCGGCGCTGAAGCGCCGGGCTATTGGGTGCTGCGGTGCTGCCGTTCTCCCCCGGCGCTGAAGCGCCGGGCTATTGGGTTCTTTGTGCTTTCTTCTTTGTTCTTTGTTCTTTGTTCTACGGTTCTACGGTTCTACGGTTCTAGACCAGCGCAGGCACAAGCGCCTCGCCATACACATCCAGACACTGCTCTTCCTCGCCGGACATGAGGTAGATGTTGAATTGGTCGACGCCGGCTTCGGCCAGCTCGGCCAGGCGGCGGCGGTGCTCTTCGACCGGGCCGACGATGCAGAAGCGGTCGACCACTTCGTCGCTGACGAAGTTGGCATTGGTACTGCCGACCTCGGCATGGTGCTGGTAGTCGTAGCCGGCACGGTCGCGCACAAACGAAGTCAGCTCAGGCGGCAGCGTGGCCGGGTCGTAGCGCGCGATCAAGTCCATCACATGGTTCGAGACCAATGCCGGAAACCAGCGCACCCGTTCGCGGGCCAACGCCAAATCATCAGAAACCCACACCGGCGCGGCGGCCATGACTTTGATTTCTGACGGATCGCGCCCGGCGGCGCGCGCGCCCTCGTGGACAAAGCCCATGCACCACTTGATCAGCGAAGGGTCGGCGAATTGCAGAATGACACCATCGGCGATACGCCCGGTCAGATGCAGCGCCTTGGGGCCGTAGGCAGCCAGCCAGATTTCAGGTGTGGTCGCATCGGCCCAGGGAAAGCACACGGTTTGCTCTTCGTGGGTGACCTCGCCACCCCCAACCAGCGTTTTGATTTTCAAAGCCGTTTCTTCCAAATCGGCCAGCGTGGTGGGCTTTTTGCCCAGCACACGCCGCGAGCTATCGCCGCGCCCGATACCCAGCACCATGCGCCCACCGGAAATGCGGTTGAGCGTAGCCAGCGCGCTAGCAGTCACGGTGGCATCGCGCACAGCCGGGTTGGTCACGCAGGTGCCAAGCTTCATGTGCTCGGTGTTAGCGGCCATGAGCGTCAGCAGCGGGTAGCACTCCTGCCACAGCACATGCGAATCGAACACCCATCCGTACCTGAAGCCAGCGGCCTCGGCCTGGCGCGTAAGCGCAACACAGCGCGCCGGCAGCATGTCAAGTTTAAGCGTAATACCAAAGTCCATGATGTGCCTCTTTTAGAACTGACAAGGTGACAAGATGACAAGATGACAAGGTGACAAGGTGACAAGGTGACAAGGTGACAAATTGAATCCACTTTAGCTTATCACCTTGTCAGTGCGCAGCGCACGTCACCTTGTCAGCGCGCAGCGCACGTCACCTTGTCATCTTATCGCTACTGGCTGGCTGCTTGCCAAATCTCGTGGGTATAGGCTTCTTGGCTGGCGGGGTTCTTGATCACGCCGAACTGGAGCGCGGTTTCGGCGGCGAATGTGAACAGCTCCGGCTCAAGAAAACCGACTTTGGTATCCTTGTTGATCGGGTCGCCCCAGATCAGCTTGTTGACCTCGTCCATCTGCCACTTCTGGGCCTCGCGGGTCATCACGCCGCCGCTATCCTGCTTGAGCACAATGTCCACGCATGCGTCGGCATTATCGCGGCAGTAGGCCCAGCCCTGAATCGAAGCGCGCACAAAGCGGGCGGCGATATCCTTGTTCTTGGCGTCGGCGTTCAGCCAATCGTTGCTGACAAAGATGCCGTCCTCGGGCATGGCCGTGCCCTCGGTGTTGTAGTCGAGCACGTTCAGCTCGTCGATCGTATGGCCAGCACTGAGTACTTGGTACAGCTCGTTGTAGGTCATGGCTGCTGCCGAATCGACCTCCTTGTTCAGCAGCAAGTTCATGTCGAAGGGTTGCTGCACCAGCGTCAGGTCGCTGTCCTTGTTGATGTTGTACTTGCCGAGCGTGGCCAGCAAATTGTACTCATTGCCACCGAACCAGACCGCCACCTTTTTGCCCTTGAGCGCCTCGGGCGTGGTGATGTTGCTGTCCTTCCAGGAAAGGTGCCGCATGCCGGCGCGGGTGTAAACTTGCGCGATATTCACCAGCGGCGCGCCAGTCTCGCGGGTGGCGAGCAGGCTAGCCATCCAGTTGATGCCAAACTCGGCTTGGCCGCTGGCAACCACCTGCTCGGGCACGATGTCGGGGCCGCCTGGCGCGATCGTCACATCAAGGTTTTGGGCCATGTAGAAACCCTGATCGAGCGCGGCGTAGTAGCCAGCGAACTGAGCCTGCGGCACCCACTTCAGCTGAAGCGTGGCTTTGTCGGGCGTGCCGCTGGCGGCGGCGGGAGCCGCTGTGGGGCTGCTGGCAGCGGGTGCGCCACAGGCGGCAACCAAGCTCGCTAGCAACATCGCTGCAAAGAACAACGGGAATTTGCGCTGGATCATCACAAGCCTCCTTATAGATTGTAGGTCGACGGGCGAACAACCAGGGACTACAAACCTTGCACCTCGCTTTCTGTGTCTGCGCATCGTTGCGCTGTGGCGGCGCTGCCGGGGCTGGGGTTATTGGCCCGGACGAAGCCCGGGCGAAGCATCTGCTCGATAGTAAACTTAAGCTGGTGTATCGCAGTGATGCCAGGATGTTGTTCGAGCGATCTATTGGGCAGATGCTTCGCTTCTACAGGCTGGTTGGCACCGCACGGTCATCTTGTCATCTCGCCATCTCGCCATCTCGCCATCTCGCCATCTCGCCATCTCGCCATCTCGTCATCTTGTCATCTCGTCATCTTGTCATCTCGTCATCTCGTCATCTTGTCATCTTGTCATCTTGTCATCTTGTCATCTTGCCGTCTCACCGCCGCCAGGGCATGGCCCAACGCTCGGCCAGCAAAACGGCTCCGTACAGCCCCAGGCCGTACAGCGAGGCCACCAAGATCGCCGACCAGGCTTCGGGCGTGCGCAGAATGCCAGCCTGTGTTTTTATGTAAACCCCAAGCGCGTTTTGTGGCCCGCCGAAGAATTCGGCCACCAGCGCGCCGATCATGGCTAGCGTGGCGCAGATACGAAGTGCGTTGAACAAAAAGGGCAGCGCCATCGGCAGCCGCAGCTTGCGGAAGACATCCAGTTCGCTAGCCGCATATGAGCGCAGCAGCAGCAGTGCGTCGGCGCGTGGCGCGGTCAGGCCACGGTAGACATTCACCAGGGTTGGAAAAAAGGTCATGATCGCCACCACCGCGATCTTCGAGGCCGGGCTGATCGCGCCGAGCCAGATGCCAAGCAGCGGCGAAAGCGCCACGATCGGCACGGCGCTGGCCCCCACCGAAAGCGGGATCAGGCCGTTGGCGATCAGCCGCCAGCGCACGCACACAGCTGCCACTAGCGCGCCCAGCCCGCAGCCAAGCGCCATGCCAGCCAGCGCGTTCGAGAAAGTCGCAAAGCCAATCCCCAGCAAGTAGCCAGGTTTCTCAAGAAACGTTGCCAAAATCTGGCTAGGCGCGGGCAACAGGTACAACGGGATGCCGAACAGCCGCACTGCCGCCTCCCACAGCGCAATCGTTACAACAAATGTCAGCAATGGCGGGATGAAAGATAGAAGACGAACGACGACAGGGTCGGCCAATGCGCCTTTGGTCTTTCGACGATCATCGGCCGTCACAAGCGTGTTCTCGCTCATGCGTGCTCCCGTGTGGCCCGCAGTGCCTCGCGCAGCTCGGTTTCGAGCTTGAAGAAGGCCGCTGACTCGCGGGTCTCGAAGCTACGCGGGCGCGGCAGGTCGATCGGCACGATCCGCTCGATTCGGCCAGGCCGTGGCGACATGACCACTACGCGGTCAGCCAAGAACACGGCCTCGGGGATACTGTGCGTGACAAAGATCACCGTCGATTGGGGCTTGGCGCTGCTCCAAATCTGCAGCAATTCGAGCTGTAGCCGCTCGCGGGTGATCTCGTCCAGCGCGCCGAACGGCTCGTCCATCAGTAGAATCGACGGCTCGAACGACAGTGCGCGGGCGATCGCGGCGCGCTGCTGCATGCCGCCTGAAAGCTGGTGCGGGTAGGCCTCGCCAAACTCACTGAGTCCCACCAGGTCGAGCAGCGCGCCGGCGCGGGCAGCGCGTTGGTCGGCGGGGCGGCCCATTATTTCAAGCGGCAGCTCGACATTCTTGCGGATCGTGCGCCATTCGTACAGGACTGGGCTTTGAAACACAATCCCGTAGTCACGGTCGCGGCGGGCCTGATCAGGCGTCTTGGCTTTGACCCGCAGGCTGCCACTGGTCGGCTGCTCCAGATCGCCGATCAGG